>CAMWZE010000113.1 GCA_947178685.1 uncultured Porphyromonadaceae bacterium | reverse complement strand
TTATTTCACTAATTTTGCTTTTATAACGCTTAGCTTTTTCTTATGGCTTCTGATACCTCTTCCAAGATTGACTATGCCCCGATTATCGAGGCTAAAGCTCAACATGTTTTCGACGTTATGGCTCCGCGTACAGCTGACGCCGATCTCCTCCGTCTGAAAGATGCTTTTGAACTCGCAAAAGAGGCTCACGCTCCTCAGATTCGTAAAACGGGCGAACCGTATATATTCCATCCCATAGCGGTGGCAACGATCGCTGCTGAAGAGCTACGGCTCGATGTGAACTCTGTGATCGCTGCTTTTCTCCATGATGTGGTGGAGGATACTCCTCATCCTCTTGAGGAGCTTCAGACCCGTTTTGGCGACGATGTCGCATATCTGGTGAATGTGCTTACAAAGAAGGAGAAGAAAAATTATGCACTGAGCAAACAGGTGGATAATTTCAGGCAGATTCTTGACTCTATGCAGCAGGATATCCGCCCGATATTGGTTAAGCTTGCCGACCGCCTCCACAATATGCGTACGCTCTCCTCAATGCGTCCCGACAAACAGATGAAAACTGCGGGGGAGACTGACTATTTCTATGCGCCGCTTGCAAACCGGCTCGGTATGTATCATGTAAAGACCGAGCTCGAGAACCTTAGCCTTAAATTCCGATGCCCTCATGAGTTTGAGGAGATCACAAGCTTAATTGAGCATGATAAGGAGCAACAGCATGATCGTCTTGAGAGATTCCGCCGACAGATGGAATCGACACTCGCCGAGGCCGGTATCGAGGTCTCTGTAAAGGTAGAATATCGTCAGCCTTACAGTATATGGCGAAAGATGCGTAAGTATGGTGATGATTTCAACCATCTGAAGTATCGCCATTTCACAGATATAATCTACGACACACCCGAGGGTGAGGATGAGAAGGCATATGCACTGAAGATCTACTCTCTTCTCACTGACCGTTTCCGTGAGAAGCCGGGAGGAATATCGAACTATATAGATTCACCCAAGGAGAACGGCTACCAGAGTTTCCATGTGAAATTGCTCGCTGACTTCGGCCGCTGGCAGGAGATACACATAAGCAGCCGCAGAATGGTGCGCAATTCCATGCTCGGTTATCGTGTGGACAATACGCAGGATATTATCGGACGCTGGGTGGAGAAGTTCCGCAGGGTGCTCCGCGATATAGATTCACACTATTGCGGAATCGACTTTATGGAGCGTGTCACCGATTCATTCTATAATGATGATATCATGGTGTTCACTCCAAAAGGTAAGGAGGTGATACTCCCTCAGAAATCATCGTTGCTTGACTTCGCCTACGAGATATCGGAAGAGCTGGGAAATCATGCGAAATATGGTCGTGTAAACGGCTTCCTGACATCTATCACGGCTCCGCTCCGCAGAGGGGATGTGGTTCAGATTTTCACAGATCCCACCTCCCATCCCACCGAGGAGCGTATGGATCACGTTGTGACGTATAAGGCCAAGAATGCCATGAGACAATATCTCGACTCTATACCGGAGCCGAAATTCAGACGATGTCCGCACTGCCGTCCGATTCCGGGCGAAGAGGTGATTGGTTTCAGAGATAAGGATGGCCGCATCACGGTGCATAAACGCGATTGCCAGGTGGTGATACGTCTGGCCTCACAGTTTGGCGATGATATCGTAAGTGTAGACTTCCGTCCCGATGAGACACTTTATCCGGTGACGGTGACGATAAGGGCGGTTGACCGTTTCCACCTATTCCTCGACATTGTGGATTGCATCTCCAATAAACTCAATCTGAATATAGATGACTACAATTCCTCATGCACCGACTCCATTGTGACCAGCAAATTGCGCTTCGGCATACATTCGTATGAGGAGCTCCAGAAGATCATGAGTCATATATCCGGTATCAGAGATGTGGATGAGGTAAGAGTGGTTGACGGCGATCTCTGACATTTTCAGAGAATAAAATCCCCTCTATTTTGATAATATTCAAATAAAAATAACTATTTTTGCAGAAATTCAACAGAGCCCGTAGAAACTAACGGATATCGGTAACTGTTTTTCATGTCCGCGATGATTTTCAAAGACTCAACTTAATGACAATAAACGTGAAACGTATTTATTTTTTGCTCATCATTTCAATTTGTCTGCTCTGTCAGAGTCAGGTGGCATTTTGTGAAGATCAGGTAGTGGCCGATAGCCTTTTGTCGCAGATGAAATACAGAAAAACGTCTGAAGACAGCCTGAAGCTGTATTATGATGTTTTCGATGCCAGTGTGTTGTCAAAAAAATTACCGGTCGGAAAGAAAATTCTCGAACTGGCCCGTCGTACCAACGATCAGCGGGCGTTGCTCGATTTCATACCTCAGGTGACATCGGTGGGTGTGAGCGACTCTGCCACTGTGGCTGAGATGATGCGTTATGCCGATTTACTGGAGGATCCTATGGCCCGCAAAACGGTAAAGGTGTTCATCAAGGTGAAGAAGGCAACTGAGGAGGCAAGTTATATCCCGGAAAGTGATCTGAGCGCGGCCCTTATAAAATATGCCCGCGAACGTTCACAAGCCGGTAAAGGGGATTTCTATGACGATATGTCGGCTCTCTGGAAGGTGCTGGTCTTCCTGGGCAACCGCAACCAGGGAAACCTCTATCTGGAATATCTCACCCGTCTTGAGGATATGATGGATCAGGTGCCACCGGAATGTGTGTATCTGCTCAACCAGTTCTATACCACGGCTGCAAATGTCCACACCCGTAATGGCAACCCTGCGAAGGCCATTGAGATGGACCGTAAGCTTCTTGGTGTAATCGCCACTCTGGAGAAGAGATACAAGGATATGGGGCGCACTTACCGTGATTACACTCGCCATTATTATGTGTGCTATCGCAGAATGCTCGGCAATTATAAGGCACTCTCGCTTGAAGAGGTCAAAGATCTATATACTAAGTGTGCCATGCTTGCCGAGAAGAATGAAGATGTGTCGAGGGATTTCTATGAGAAGGGCACCCCGACAATCTTTCGCATGATGGCTGAGCAGGATTATGTGTCGGCGGTGCCAAAGATAAAGCAGGCTCTCAAGACCGAGCGCAGCAAAAATATGCGTGGCCGACTTTTGAGAATGTTGGTGACGGCCGCGGACTCAATAAATGATGAGACTACTCTCCTGACAGCACTCAGAGATTACTCCCAATTCCTTAAGACCACACTCGACGCCCAGTCGGAAGAGGCCTATCAGGAGCTTCAGATCCGTTATGATATCAATAAGCTCAAGGCTGAGCGTGACACTCTCGAATCGGAAAAGAGAGATGTGGAGCAGGCCACCAGCCAGAGAGTGATAGCAGTGTCCCTCATCGGTCTGCTCGTGCTCGCTATAGTGATGATGTATCTTTACAGAAGCAATTTCTCGCTGAAGAAACGTATGCGTAACACACTCGAAGAGAATGCGCAGCTGCATACTACCATTGAGGATATGCTTGGCAGCACCGGCTTGAAGCGCACATTGGATGTGCGTGAGGGGAAGGGTAACAAAAACAACACTGAGGAAGATAATTAATATAAACTGATAACATCGCATCCGTGCAGCTGTTGAAGTCGCGCGGATGCGATTATAACTGATAACGAACCATACAATTATTCTTATGTCAACAATCGGAAGTGTATTTACCTCCAAAGCGCGCAAGGCTCTTCTTTTGGGCAGCGGCGAGCTTGGCAAAGAGGTGGCTCTCGAGCTCCAGCGACTTGGCGTGGAGGTCATTGCCTGTGACAAATATCCGAATGCACCGGCCATGCAGGTGGCCCACAGGTCGTATGTATTCAATATGCTTGACGGCGACGAACTTCGCCGCATCGTGCAGTTTGAGCGTCCCGACCATATAATTCCGGAGATTGAGGCTATAGCCACTCCGACACTCGTAGAGCTTGAGAAGGAGGGCTATAACGTAACTCCTACGGCTTCGGCAGCTCTGCTCACAATGAACAGAGAGGGGATACGACGCCTCGCAGCCGAGGATCTCGGCATAACAACCTCCCCTTATCGTTTCGCGTCAACCCGCGAGGAGTTTGATCGGGCTGTTGAGGAGATCGGGTTGCCCTGTGTGGTGAAGCCTATCATGAGTTCTTCAGGCCATGGCCAGAGCGTTATCAAAACTCCGGCCGATATTGACCATGCCTGGAAAGAGGCTCAGGAGGGTGGACGCGCAGGTGCCGGCCGTGTGATTGTGGAGGGTTTTGTAGATTTCGATTACGAGATCACTTTGCTTACCGTGCGCAGCGTGTCGGGCACAACCTTCTGCGAGCCGGTTGGCCACATACAGGTAAATGGAGATTACCGTTATTCCTGGCAACCGCAGCCGATGACGGAGGCAGCTTTGGCTTCAGCCAAGGAGATAGCCAAAAAGATAACCGATGCTCTCGGCGGCTACGGCATATTCGGAGTGGAGCTTTTCATAAAGGGAGACAAGGTGATATTCAGCGAGGTGTCGCCCCGTCCGCACGATACGGGTATGGTGACCATGATTTCGCAAGATCTCTCGGAGTTCGCACTTCATGCACGCGCTTTGCTCGGTCTCCCCGTGCCGTCGATAGAATTCTACGGACCCTCGGCATCACGCGCGATAGTGGTGGAGGGTGACAGCAACTGCATAGAGTTTGACTGTCTTGAGGATGTGCTTGCCGAGGCAGGTACACAGATACGTATCTTCGGCAAGCCCGAGGTGCACGGACATCGTCGTATGGGAGTGATCCTTGCAAAGGGCAGCTCTGTCGAGGATGCGCGGGCAAAGGCAGAACGAGCCTACGACAAACTGAAAATCAAGGTAAACTGATTATGGCCGAAACGGACAAATGCTGTAATTCGCGAGAGGCCAGATCTACAACCAAGGAAGAAAGATACACCTCGAAAGAGGCCAGATCTACAACCAAGGAAGAAAGATACACCTCGAAAGAGGTGTGTCTTTTCCTTTCCGAATATGCTGTAGCACTTCTGGGTTGTGCCGCCACATGCATCCGCCTTGACCGTAACGTAAACCGTATAGCCACAACATTCGGCAAGAGGGTAGAGCTTTTTATAATGCCCCGACATATCCACATGACAGTCAGGAATGTTGACGGAGACGACACTTTTACGTTTATATCTACCGTAAAGCCGGCGCCTATAAGCTTCTCCCTAAATACGAAACTGAGTCAGCTCAGCTGGCACATAGCCGACGATTCGCTTTCACTTGACACGGCGAGACATCGTTTCGAGACCATAATGCACTCCGATAAGGAAACTCCCTGGGTTACGCTTACGCTTGCCTCATTTGCCAACGCCTCCTTCTGCGGTATATTCGGGGGAGACCTCGTGGCTATGCTCATAGTGCTGGTGGCTACAGCGATAGGCTTCCGTCTCAAACAGATGATGGGCGGGTGTCACACCGACGGACGTGTGATTTTCCTGATTTGTGCATTCATATCATCTGTGATTGGGTCGGCCGGTTTCATACTCAGTCCGGAAGGCACACCATCGATAGCTGTGGGCACCAGTGTGCTTTATCTTGTGCCCGGCATACCATTCCTAAATTCATTCAGTGACCTTCTGTATCGTCACTATATATGTGCCATAAGCCGGTTTACCGATGCGATTATCCTGACAGCCTGTCTCTCGCTGGGTCTATGCCTTGGCATGCGGCTTATGGGAGTGGGAATGTTCTAAACCATTAACGGAATGTTCGAATTCATAAATAGAAAACGAAAGTGCTCATAGAAATCATAAAAGACGCTCTACTTGCGGCAATGGCCGCGATAGGCTTCGGTTCCATCAGCCGGGTGCCTGTAAGGTCATACATATGGTGTGGTCTTATAGCAGAAATAGGTCATTCAGTACGTTTCCTTCTGATGGACCCCGATGTTCTTGGAATGCA
>CAMWZE010000112.1 GCA_947178685.1 uncultured Porphyromonadaceae bacterium | reverse complement strand
GTATCGAGTGATTTTCAGTAACAAGCAGTGATGCTTGGCTTATAAAAGCGAAACATCTTTATACTCTAATATATTTATATGAAAACCAGACAAATCAGCAAGCTGGCTCTGTTGCTGGCTACAGGAGGAGCACTGTTACCCTCCTGCAAAGGTAATGATGGTCAGGCACAACAGGGTGCTATGGCACCGGCTTTGGCCGTAATGACAGTAAGTGAATCCGATGCATCTCTCGAAACGACGATTCCTACTACTCTTGAGGGTAAAAATGATGTTGAGATTCGTCCGCAGATTTCAGGCTTTCTCACTAAAGTGCATGTGAAGGATGGTGAATTTGTCCACAAGGGACAGGTGCTTTTCACCATTGATCAGGTTCAGCTTCAGGCTGCCGTTGACCAGGCTCAGGCCGCTGTGGCAGTTGCGCAGGCAAATGTCAACACTGCGCAGACCAACGCCAACAACAATAAGATTCTTCTTGATAAGAATATCATCAGTGCCTCGGCTTACCAAACATCTGCCGATGCACTTAATGCTGCAAAAGCCCAGCTTCAGCAGGCTCAGGCCGGTCTTACTTCAGCTCGTAAGAATCTTTCTTACTCCACCGTCACTGCCCCCGTGTCAGGTTTTGTAGGTGAGATCCCCTATAAGGAGGGTACACTGGTTAGTCCTTCCACTCTCTTGACTATGCTCTCCGACAATAGCCTTATGCAGGCTGTGTTCTCTCTCAACGAGAAGCAAGTGCTCGAATTCACCGACGGTGGCAAGCGTAATCTTAAAGCTGCAGTCGACTCCTTCCCCGAGGTGTCGCTTCGTCTTGCCGATGGCGAGATATACCCCTATAAAGGAAAGGTTGTGTCTATCTCCGGTGTGATCAACACCTCCACAGGCAGTGCTCAGGTAAAGGCTGATTTCCCCAACCCTGACGGCATGCTGAGAAGCGGCAACACCGGCCAGATTCTTATTCCTAACAATCATGTCGCCTCTATCCAGATTCCTCAGAGTGCCACTTTCGAGATTCAGGATATGAAGTTCGTTTATGTGCTCGGCGATTCTGCCAAGATTCATTCCACTCCTATCACAATTGCTACCGAGAACGACGGAAAGAACTATATCGTGACTTCCGGACTCAAACCGGGCGATGTTATCGGGACTGAGGGGGTGGGCATCACTGCTAAGGATGGCATGGTGATTACACCTAAAAACAATGCCGCCACTGCAGCTCAGCCTCAGGCTGAGTAATAAACCTGTTTTCCAGTAAAGGTTAATTTGAATTAATTTAAAATGAAACTTGATAATTTTATTAACAGGCCGGTGCTCTCTACCGTAATCTCGCTTTTTATCGTGATTTTCGGTATCCTTGGCCTTTATAGCCTCCCTATCGAGCAATATCCTGACATCGCACCTCCAACTATTCGTGTGACTACCACGTATACTGGTGCGAATGCAGAGACTGTGCTCAACTCTGTCATCGCTCCTTTGGAGGAACAGATCAACGGTGCGGAAAACATGGACTACATGGTCTCCACCGCATCCAACAACGGTTCCGCCACAATCGAGGTTTACTTCAAACAGGGCATGGACCCCGACATGGCGGCCGTCGATGTTCAGAACCGTGTGGCTAAAGCCGCATCTTTCCTCCCCTCTGAGGTTAACCAGGTTGGTGTGATCACCCAGAAGCGTCAGACATCAATGCTTATGGTGTTCGGTATGTATGACGAAGAGGATAAATACACTGCACAGTTTATCGACAACTACATGGCAATCAACGTCATCCCCCAAGTTAAGCGTGTATCGGGTGTGGGTGACGCGATGTCGTTCGGTTCCGACTACTCTATGCGTATCTGGCTCAAGCCTGATGTTATGGCTCAGTATAAGCTTATGCCTTCTGACATCACTGCCGCTCTCGCCGAGCAGAACATCGAGGCTGCCCCCGGTCAGTTCGGTGAGCAGGGCGAGCAGAGCTTCCAGTATGTAATGAAGTATAAGGGTCGTCTTTCTGATGCAAGCGAATTTGAGGATATCATCCTTCGCGCTGATAGCGATGGCCGTATTCTTCGTCTTAAAGATGTAGCTAAAGTTGAGTTGGGTCGTCTTTCGTATGGCTTCGAGAACCACCTTAACGGCCACATCGGTAGCTCCGCAATCGTCTACCAGTCTGCCGGTTCTAATGCAACTGCGGTTATCGAGGATGTCGAGAAATTGCTTGATGACGTTCGTAAGGATCTCCCTGCCGGACTTATCCTGACCACTGTGATGTCGGCCAACGACTTCCTCTTCGCCTCTATCCATGAGGTGGTGAAGACCCTTATCGAGGCCTTCATCCTAGTGTTTATCGTGGTGTTCATATTCCTACAGGACTTCCGTTCTACAATCATCCCGATGATCGCAATTCCGGTGGCTATTATCGGTACTTTCTTCCTTCTTTACATTTTCGGGTTTACCCTCAACCTCCTTACGCTATCGGCCCTCGTGCTGGCAATTGCGATTGTGGTCGATGATGCCATTGTGGTTGTGGAGGCTGTGCATGCCAAGCTTGACCAAGGCTATAAATCTGCACGTAAGGCCTCTATCGATGCAATGAACGAGATCTCCGGCGCACTTATCTCCATCACCCTTGTGATGATGCTCGTGTTTATCCCGGTGTCATTCCTTGGTGGCACATCAGGTGTGTTCTACCGCCAGTTCGGTCTCACCATGGCCATGTCTATCTTCCTCTCCGCAATCAATGCGTTGACACTTTCTCCTGCACTTTGTGCTATCTTCCTGAAAGCCCACGGTGAGAAGAAACCGCTCAAGGAGCGCATGGGTGAGGCTTACAGTGAGGCGGCCCACACTCTGGCCGAGACCTACAAGAAGCGTTTCACTTTCCCTCCCCTCATCACGCTTATCTTCCTGATCGCCGCAATTGTCTTCCTTGTGCTCGGTTGGTACACGTTCGAAAACGTTGCATTGAGCTGCGTGGCTGTGATTGTGGCTGTGATCGCTCTTTTCGGAATTTTCACGAAAGCGTTTATCGATGCATTCAATAAATATTTTGACAAGTTCCTTAATGTCTACGAGAAATGGGTCAAGTGGTTCCTTAACCATAAGATTATCGGATTCGGCTTTGTAGCCGCCGCCATCGGTGTTCTCACATGGCTTATGTCGATCACTCCTACCGCTCTCGTGCCTACTGAAGACACCGGCACAATCATGGGTGTCGTAACATTGCCGCCTGCTACCTCTCAGGAGCGCACTCAGGCAGTGATGAACAAAGTAGACAGCATTATCGGCTCAATTCCGGCTGTTCAGAGCCGTACCGCAATCACCGGCTTCAGCTTCATCGGCGGTCAGGGTAACACCTACGGCTCTTTCATCATCAAGCTCAAGAATTGGGACGACCGTGATGCCAACACGGAGAGTGCAAGTGCCATCATAGGCCGGCTGTTCATGATTACCGGTGCTATCAAGGATGCGAACATAATGTTCTTCCAGCCCCCTATGATCTCCGGTTACTCAGCCACCAACGGTTTCGAGATCAAGCTCCAGGATAAGACCGGCGGCGACCTCAACAAGTTCTTCCAGGTTTATCAGGGCTTCATAGCTGCCCTTAATGCTGATCCCAACATCCAGATGGCCTACTCTACTTTCAACCCCACATTCCCCCAGTATATGGTGGAACTCGATGTGGCAAAGATCAAGCAGGCTGGTCTCACTCAGAATGCCGTACTTCAGGCTCTTCAGGGTTACTATGGCGGTATGTACATATCTAACTTCAACAGCTACGGTAAGCTCTACCGTGTCATGATGCAGGCTTCTCCAGAGGCCCGTGTCTCTCCCGAGACCCTCAAGCAGATCAAGATCCGCAACGGCGTGGAGATGGCTCCTATCGACAACTTCGTGAAGCTGACTCGCGTTTACGGTCCTGACCTTATCAACCGCTTCAACATGTTTACGGCCATCTCAATCACCGGTAACCCGGCTCCGGGCGTATCTTCAGGTATGGCTATCGAGTCGATCGCAAATGTTGCCAAGGCCACTCTCCCCACCGGCTACAGCTATGAGTTCTCAGGTATGACCCGTGAGGAGGCATCCGGTTCAAGCGGTTCTACAGCATATCTCTTCGGCCTTGTGCTTCTGTTCGTCTACCTCATCCTCTCGGCTCAGTATGAGAGCTACATTCTCCCATGGTCAGTTATTCTCTCAGTGCCGTTCGGTCTTATGGGTACGTTCATCTTTGCCCGAATGATGGATATTGCCAACAACATCTATCTACAGATCGCACTCATCATGCTTATCGGTCTTTTGGCTAAGAACGCTATCCTTATCGTTGAGTTCTGTCTCGACCGTCGCAAGACCGGTATGTCAATCATGAAGTCAGCTATCCACGGTGCCCGTGCCCGTCTCCGTCCTATTCTTATGACATCGTTCGCAATGATCATCGGTCTTCTTCCTATGATGTTTGCTCACGGTGCAGGTCGCAACGGTAACCAGGCTCTCGGTTCCGGAGCCATCGGCGGTATGTTGATCGGTATGGTCTTCCAGCTTCTTATTGTCCCGGCTCTCTTCGTAGCCTTCCAGATGCTTCAGGAGAAACTCTCTCCCCCGAAATGGAAGGATACCGACAACTCCGGCATCTCTTCAGAGCTCGACCAGTATGTTCCCACTCATGACTAAATGCTGTTTATACATTTTACGGGACTGAACAACATCCCGTAAAATGTATAGACTTCTTCCCAAATAGCAAACAGAAGATTCATGAAATATATAAAAATATACGCAGCGGGCACACTTATGGCAATCGCCTTGTCGAGCTGCAACATCTATAAAAAATATGAATTCCCCGCTCAGCAGAGTGCGATAGCCACCGATTTCCAAAAGGCTATGGACGCTCAGGCTGATCCCAATACTCTCCCCTACCTCGGTTGGGAGGATATTTTCAAGGATCCGAAGCTGCAGTCGCTGATTCGCCTCGCCCTTGCCAACAACAAGGATCTCAAGAATGCCAAGCTGAACGTGGATATAGCTCATGCACAGTTGAAGGGTGCGAAACTCAGCTATTTCCCCTCCGTGGCTTTCGCGCCTAATGGTTCCGGATCAAGCATGGGTGGTAACCAACTCCCCATGAGCTCTATGTCTTGGAGCTACAATCTTCCTCTCTCCGTGCAATGGGAGGTAGATGTATTCGGAAAGATCCTTAATAGAAAGCGTGGTGCTCAGATGAGCTATGAGATGAGCCAGGAATATGAGCAGGCTACCCGTTCACAGATTATCTGCGGTGTCGCCAATGTGTATTATAGCCTGGTGATGCTCAATCAGCAGCTTGACCTCACAAAACGCACCTCTGAGATCTGGAAAGAACAGGTTGAATCTATGGAACTTCTAAAGAATGCAGGACGCACCAATGAGGCTGCAGTGGTTCAAAGTAGAGCCAACTACTACAACATCCTGAGCTCCATACCTACTCTTGAGGCTTCCATCAATCAGCTAAACAACACGATGTCGCTTCTGCTTAACACCTATCCCCAGAAGTGGGAGGTGACCGGCGATTGCGATTTCACAATTCCTCGTCAGCTCGTTGACGGAATACCTATGAGCTATCTTGCAGTTCGTCCGGATGTCAGAGCTGCTGAACGTTCATTGGCTGCGGCTTACTACTCCACCAACAGTGCTCGTGCCGCTTTCTATCCGGGCCTCGTGATCTCCGCACAGGGTGGTTTCACTAATCTGCTCGGAAGCATGATAAAGAATCCTGGTGAATGGTTTGTGAATCTCGCCGGCTCTCTGACAGCTCCGATATTCTCACGCGGACAGAATATTGCTTCGCTCGAAGCTGCCAAGGCTCAGCAGAAACAGGCTTTCAACACTTTTGAATACGCTGTGCTGAATGCAAGTTCAGAAGTGAGCGACGCTCTTGTGAACTATAATAAGAA
>CAMWZE010000111.1 GCA_947178685.1 uncultured Porphyromonadaceae bacterium | reverse complement strand
AGACAAAAACAATTTCATTAGTTGTTCTCGCAATACTGATGGTGATCGGTATTGGAGGATGTTCAAAGGGAAAGGATTATAATCCTGATGATTATCTTACTTCGATACTTTCCGGTGATTATGGAAATGGCAGGGTATGGGATTTAAAAGTGACGCTCAATGATGAATCTATCAGTGACTATGGCTACATAAGATTCGATTCCAAGAATCTTGAGGTGGGTGATTTCCGTTTTGTCAATGTAATACCCGGGGTGTCAAATAAAGAGTTTAAAAATATACCTCTTACTGCAACGGAAGAGGGAATGAGTTTCAGTATAGAGTATGATAAAGACACCACTCATATAGTAATTAACGGAGTTGTGAGCTTTCAAGTAATGACTGTGAATATAAAAATGTAAGCCAAACTTACTGGCTCAATCACTTATTTACAATGAGTAGATCATTTATTATCAAAAGGATGCAGGTAATGGGCTGCATCTTTTTGGTATCTAATACACTTTCCGCACAAAATCCGGCCGATACAACTTCGTCACATCAGACGCGACAGTTGAAGGAGGTCGTGGTGGAGGGTAGTGCAGGCAAAGGGAAAGACCGTATCGGATACCTGTCTATTTCCGGGGGCGAGATTAATAAACGACCCGCCTTGCTCGGAGAACGCGATGTAATTAAAGCCTTACATTCCACGTCAGGGGTTGTAGCCGGCACGGAGGGGTTTGCGGGATTATATGTGCGCGGTGGAGAGACCGACCAGAATCTATATCTGATAGATGGTCTTCCTCTTCAGAATGTATATCATTTCGGAGGATTATTCTCCACTTTCTGCACAAGTGCCATCGATAGGGTTGATTTCTACAAGGGTGCTTTCCCTTCTGTGTTTGGAGAGAGGGCATCAAGTATTGTGGATGTTGCTCTAAAGAGACCGGATCTGTATAAGACCCACGGATCATTCTCCATAGGTCTTATCAGCGGTCAGCTGTATTTGACTACTCCTGTGAAAAAGGGGAGTTCCGGCCTTTCCCTGGCTTTTCGGCGCACATGGTTTGACGTATTCTCAGCCCCTGTGTTGGCTATCATGAATGCATCCGATAAATCCAAAGGTAAGAAGACTATCTTCCACTACAATTTCACTGATCTGATGCTTAAGTTCAGTGCAACAGATCATAAGAGGAACGATCTTTCCCTACTCCTGTTCTACGGACAAGATGACTTCAAGTTAGGTAAGGAGAGATTTGACAATCAAGTTACCTCCGGTGACAGATTACTCCACCGGGACATCAACAATATGTCGTGGGGCAATTGGGGAGCGGCACTTGGTTATACCCTCTCTACGCAGATCGGTGATTTACATATCGAGCCGTTTATATCAAAAGCTTTTGCCAAGGATACACAAGATAACGCGGACGGTAATGGCGGTAGCGGAGTGGTGACTTCATTCACTGAGATGCGGCCATCAGTGCTGCAGGCCGGAATGAGGGAGAATTTCACTATACCAGTGGCTGCTCCATTGGATGTGAGTGTTGGAATGCAGCAGAGTTGGTTTGACTACAATGTAGGTAATCCCACGGCAAATTACACGGGTGTCTCACTTGACTCATCAGTCGTGAAGTCACAATTCAAAAGTCATTCGAAGAATGGACTATTATCGGCATATGCCGATCTTGCCCTTGATTTGCCGGATATCCTCCAGGCATCGGTAGGCATAAGAGGAAATAGTTATCTGAGCAACCGGCTTCATCATTACAATCTGGAACCGAGGGCAAATCTCAAGGTCTCTCTTCCGTATGAATCAAGTTTGAGTGTAGGTTACTCGCGTGTGACACAATATGCACAGCAGGTTTCTTCCAATTACATATACCTCCCTTCTGATGCGTGGCTCCCCACCGCATCATATGCAAAGCCGTTGGTAGCGGATATATATTCCGTAGGCTATTACAGAACCATTAAGAAAGATTTCAGTGTAAAGGGGGAGCTGTGGTGGAAAGAGATGCACGACATAGCAGAATTCAAGCCTAACATTTCCAACACTACCCTTAACATGGCATGGCAGGATAAACTGACATACGGAAAAGGCTGGGCTTACGGTTTGGATCTGGAGACAGAGGGTAAGTATGATAAATTGAGTTGGACTGTGGCATACGGGCTGATGTGGAACTGGCGAAAGATACCCGGTATAAATTCAGGTCATAAATATCCCGCTAAGTTCGACAACCGTCATAAGATTGATGTCAATCTTGGCTGGCAGATAAACGAGCGGATGGAGCTGACGGGAAACTGGACGTATATGACCGGCAACCGTCTGACGCTTGCATTGTATAACATCGCTCCTCCGGATATTTCTTTCCCTGACTCTCCTTTCCTTAATCCCCTGGATCACCGTGGAGATCGTGGCGACGGTATAGATTATTTCGAAAACCGCAATAATGTAAGGATGCCCTCATTCCATAGGCTGAATCTCAACTTCAGCATAAAGGGGCGCCTCAGGAATAAACTCTCATATCAGTGGGATTTCGGGTTGTATAACGCCTATTGGCGACTCAATCCCTTTACTGTGGTTAAGAATTATGTCGATACGGAATGGAAGGGTGATGGGAGTTATCGAAAGTTTCATAGCTTCAGTCTTTTCCCTATTCTCCCTTCGGTGTCTTACACACTAAATTTTTGAATTATGAACCGATTCTCTTATTTCTCTTTTCTATCCTTCCTTTTTCTATCAGTTTTCATGAGTTCCTGTGAGCAGGAGTTGAATCTTGACAAATACCGCAATCCCGATATGGAAAATATGCTGGTAGTCAATTCGATCCTTAATCCGGACTCTCTCATTGGAGTTTCGGTGACTCATCCGTTCTTCTTCTCCACACCGCATGTGAAATTCGAGCCTGTCAAAGGACTTGATGTGCAGGTGACGGATAAAGAAGGTGAGTGGTCGGCCATGACATTTGATGACGAGTCGGGTCTTTATCTATCAAGCCGTAATCCAGAACCGGGAGAGGTGATTGAAGTAAGGATAGCGGAAAACGGGAAAATTGTCAATACCCGGGATACGATACCTCACAGGGTTACCATTCAGGATGTTGAGGTTACGAGGGAAGGCCCTGTCCATATCTATTGGGACGATGACTATCTTTTTACTTACAGGATAACCTTTCAGGATACGCCCGGAGAGGAGAATTTCTATTTTCTCTCCATCAACCACGACGCGTTAAGTTATGAGTTCTCAGATATGGGGCAGCCTGATTTTTCTGCCGACTATGTGTTCAAAGTGTTGGCCGATATGATAAATAAGGATATGAACGGATGGAAACCGGATGGAGTGTTTGGCTATCCCTTTTGTGACAAGGGGATAGACGGCCAGCGTTACACAATAACCGTTAAGGAGGTGCTTCAGTCTCCTCTTACATGGCACATCAAGCAGTTGGCTCGCAAGGTTTGCCTCTACTCGATTTCTCGTTCCTATTTTGAGTATATGGTGAGTGTCCTTTCCATGGATTATGATGAGAGTGCGTTGAAAGGAAATCTATTGTCGTTGGGTTTGCTTGAGCCTGACAAGATTTATAGCAATATAGATGGAGGAGCCGGCATAATGGGCTGCTACAATCTGAGCGCAGTGCATCTTGACATACTCAAAGAGACGGGTGGTAGGCCGGTACAATAATAGGATGGAAAATATCAGAATGAGTGACTAAGCTTGGAATTAATCTTCAAAATCGGTCTGTAAAAGGATGGATTTTGAAGATTTTTTATTAAATTTGCCAAACCGATGACAAATTTTTTTGAAATCTTCCATTTCGGTTTCCTGACGGAGGAACAATAGGTTTCTACCCATTCTCCTTTGCAACTCAAATTTTGAAAAACTTAACAGTAATCTTTACATCATGGGAATCTGGAGTCTATGGCTTTTTGTTGGAGCAGGGTTCCTTATAGCGGAACTCCTCACATTGTCTACCACATGTCTGTATGTCGGTCTCGGGGCACTGATAGCTATGTATGCGGCCTTCCTCGGTGGTGACTGGCTCGCCACCATAATCACATTTGTGGCTTCCACAACGCTACTTTCCGTTACAACTTTCCGTGGGCGCCATCGATTAGTCAGGATACGGATGGTGTGAGGGTGATAGTGAGTGAGGATACGGGAGGAATATCTGTAGCCAAGGATGGTGCTATCACGGTGAGGCTCTCGGCACCCGACTTGGAGCACATACTCTCATTGAGTCTTGTGGATGTGTAAGCTTTATTATCTTGACTTACCGTCAGCTAAGCTGTATAAGCAACGATTATTTTTACAGAGTTATTCCCATATCCGGATACAGTTACTTTATTTCAAGTCATAATCCATGAGATACTTACTAACCGGTTTTATATTTGTTCTGTTACTTATTGGCTCGTGTAATCGTCATTCTGCCGAATGGTCTACTCTTCTTTCTGTGGAGGAATGGATTATAGACGATCCTGATTCGGCGATGAACGTTCTTGATGCTATAGACACCACTTCTCTTTGCGGTGAAGAGGAGAGGGCATTGTATGGGTTGCTTCTGACAATGGCGCAGGAAAAGACCAACATAGTGGTAGCCGATGATTCGCTTATCCAGTCGTCTGCCCGTTATTTCGAGGATAAGGGAGATAAGCGCAGGGAGATGATTGCGAATTGCTATTTGGGCATGGTGCGCTATGATCTTGAGCGTTACAGCGAGGCAATAGTAAATTATTATAAGGCGAAGGAGATAGCGGAAAAGGTTGGCGACTGGTTTTATGCAGGACTTGCCTGTAGAGGTCTATCCGATATTTATAATACCACACTGAATAAAGAGGAAGAACTCTCTTACGCAAAACAGGAGTTTGAATATTTTCAAAAATGTGGACTACAACCCTATATAAATTATGCAATGCTTGATTTGAGTAGAGCTTTGTATAACCATAGTAACTTTGAGAAATCTCTTGATCTTATGAGAGAATTGTCGGATTCCGCATCAGTGGCAGGAGATAATTACCTGTTAATGTGTGTTCGTAAATTGGAGGTTGAAAGTCTGATGCATTCGAATCAATATGAAAAGGTAGTCCCAAAGTTAAAAGAGATAATTGACAGAGGAGAAGCCGATTCTAAGGATTCCATAAAATATTGGGCAGCTCTAATATTTACTGACAAGAGAAATGAGGCTGAGCAGTTTGACAATCAGATTTTTTCAGAAGATACACCTTGGCATCATGTGATGAAGTATATGGTGTATAAATATGAGGGCCGTATCCATGACGCACTGAATGAACATGAGGCAATTGACAGTATTAGGGACGAGATTGAGAGTAAGGCCATAAGTAATAATATACATGGTTCTCTTGTAAGCTATGTGGAAGTAAACAAGAAGTTGGCTGATGCCAAGTTAAGATCTTACCACCTAATGCTTTGGCTTATTATAGTCTCTATTATTTTCATTGCTTTTATTATCACGTTATTCTTGTTGAAGCTATTCAGAAGACTAAGGTCTGAGCGAGACAGTAAGATTATTTTTGCTGAGGAACTTCAAGAAAGTCTCAAGGAAAGTGAAAGTAAGTATGAAGAGCTGTCTGTCATCCTTAATAATGAGAAGGAGATCCAGAAGTCTCTGATTTCACAGTTAGGCGATGAGAGGTTAAAAATGGAGGGATTGTTTCTTTCTCTTACGGAAAATAAATCGTCATATGATAAGCTTTCGCAAGAATTTGAAGTGGAGAAAACTGCGCGAAAGATATTGGTTGATGATTTGGAAGAGGAACGTAATCAGAGGCAGTTGTTGATTGAGCACATGGCAAAAGAAAAGGAGGAAGCAGAGCATCGCAAGGAGATTATCAAGACACTATTCGCCGGTCAGTACCAATATCTGGAAGGTATTATTTCGGCTATACAGGAATCTAAGGATAGTGCGACAGCGAAGAAGAAGATAGCCA
>CAMWZE010000110.1 GCA_947178685.1 uncultured Porphyromonadaceae bacterium | reverse complement strand
GTCATATTGAGATGCACCGTGTTGGTTCTTCGGAATATTTTGAATATAACCAAAATACCCGCAGATGGGACAAACGGCAGATGCCGACTCTTACAGACGGGAAAAGGTTGTGCTCACTCTGTCAATTCAGGGTTATACCATGTCAGTTAGGTGGTTTTGCTCCAGACATTTATGACGTGAGCAAATTGTAACTTAAATTCTTTCAGCTGTTTATCCTTACATAATACATGGACATTACGTTTTAATTTCTCTGCATCATATAAAAGACTCTCAAGGGGATGCGTCAAAATCCGATTTTGACGTATCCCCTTGAGTTTTCTTTGTATATCAAATAGATAGATTTTGTATGCCAAATAGATAGGAGTAGCTGTATTCGGAGCTACTTATTTACTTGATGGATGCTTATTTTACGATAACGGTAACTGTGCCGTCGGGATTCTCCTCAATGTTGAGGGTCTGACCTTTGGAGAGTTTAATCTTCTTTACAGCACGAGTGTTGTGGAGATGGGCCGGAGCGTTACCGGTGCCACCCTCTACCGGGTGAAGTGCCTTGAGCCAATCAAAACCCTTTACAGGTTCAACTCCAGCGGCCTTGCCACCTTTTGCACCATCCTCGAATTCGATGATAGGATCACCTGTGCCCATCACATCTCCGGTGTCAACAAGCACTCTCTTGATAACACCCGACTTGTCGGAAGCAAGGTTATTTTCCATCTTCATGGCTTCATATACCATAACGATGTCACCGGCCTTAACTGTGTCGCCGGCCTTAACCTTTATACTCATGATGGTGCCACCCATAGGTGCCTTCAATACCGGACCTTCAACCTTAACAGCTGCCTTTTCAGCCTTCTTATCGGCAGACTCACCATGCTCGGCCTTACGCTTGTTGGTGAGGTAAATCTTGGCTACCGAGGGGAGAAGCTCAAGAAGGAGATATTCCTCTTCATCCTTGGCGAGGTTTACGTTGCCATGGTCGGCGAGCACAGGATTTTCCGGTTTTACATAAGTGGAAACATCAAACGGTTTCTCCTCAGCGCTACCGGTGATTTGCTCACGGAACTTCGGATCAACAGGTACAGGAGTTGTGCCATACTCACCCTTTACGAGAGAGATGAACTGGTTGCTCTTGGTGGTGTAGTCGGGCTTACCGTTGCGACGGTCGAGAGCCACTGACACTGCCTGAGAGCCTACAATCTGGCTGGTAGGAGTCACAAGGGGCACCAGACCGGCATCGCGGCGCACTTTCGGGATAAGCGCCATAGCCTCGTTGAGCACATCCTCAGCCTTGAGAGCACGGAGGTTGGCCACCATATTGGAATACATACCACCGGGCACCTCGGCATTCTTTACGATCTCATTCGGTTTGGGGAATCCGAAGTAAGCCTCGATCTTGTGGCAAGCGTCGAGAAGCTCCTCCTCCTTATCGGCTTTGGCAGCTTCAATGGCGCGATCGAACTCGGCATCAATCTCCTTAGGCATTACGGCGAAGGCCTCGTCGAAGTCTTTCTGCCAGTTGTCTTTGTTGAGGTCGAACGCTGCGAGAGCCTTGCGGGCATCCTTGAGCTCGTGGCGGATTTTTGCCACAGCCTCCATATTGGCCTCAAGCTCTATGCCGAGTTTCTTGCAGAAGATGTCGATAAGCTCGATGGCAGGGGCTGCGGAACCACCTGCAAACCACCAGATGTTGGTATCGACGATATCCACACCCTGGATGATTGCTGTGAGCACTGATGCAAGACCGTAACCGGGGGTACAGTGTGTGTGGAAATCAACCGGCACTTTGAGGGCCGCCTTCAACTTAGGCATCAGGCTGAAGATGCGTGAAGGATTCACCAGACCGGCCATATCCTTGAGAGTGACCATCTTCGCGCCGAGCTTCTCCATCTCTATAGCGAGATTTACGAAATATTCGTCGGTGAAGATCTTCTCTGCTTCCGGAGTGCCTTTGGGATCGATTGTGTAGCACACAGCGGTGTCAGGAATTGCCACATTGCCGTTGAGACCGTTGAACTCATTGATCATTCTGATCGAGCTCTTGATATTGTTGAGGTCGTTGAGAGCGTCAAAGATACGCATCACGTTAAGACCATTCTCGATAGCTTTCTTGTAGAACCCTTCGAGCACGGAGTCGGGATAGGGGACATAGCCGAAGAGGTTTCTGCCGCGTGAGAGGGCAGAGAGAAGGGAGATACCCTTCATGGCTTTGGAGCATGAGCGCAGGCGGTCCCAGGGGCTTTCTCCGAGATAACGCATCACGGAGTCGGGCACAGCGCCACCCCAAACTTCCATTATGTAGAACTTAGCATCACGATAGAGGGGGAGAAGCTTGTCGATGTTCTCCTGTTTCATACGTGTGGCGAAGAGCGACTGCTGGCCATCGCGCAGCGTCAAGTCTCTGATTTGAAGTTTTCTTGCCATGTTTGTTAAGGTTATAGATATGTTTTGCGGTCAAAATTACACATTAATTCCTAATTACGGAAATTTTTCCGTAAAAAAAGAGAATAATATTTGCTAACTTTGTATGAATTTTCAATTGCATACGATTTATGTGGGTAGTTTTAGCTTTGCTTTCGGCTCTTTGCCTAGGTTTCTACGATATTTTCAAGAAGCTTTCGGTGAAGGGTAACGACGTGTTGATGGTGTTGATGCTCAACACTGTGTTTGGAGCGCTTTATATGTCGCCGTTCCTGATTGCCGGTATCAGCGAGGGTAATTTCGGTTTCGGCAACACCCTCTCGGGTCATCTTCAGATTCTGCTTAAATCCTTTATTGTGCTTGGTTCCTGGCTGTTGGGTTATTTTGCCATCAAGCACCTTCCTCTCACTGTGCAGGGGCCAATCAATGCCTCGCGTCCGGTGATTGTGCTTGTCGGTGCGCTGCTCATATTCGGCGAACGGCTTAACTGGATTCAATGGATAGGCATATTGTTAGGATTCGCCTCCCTCTTTTTCATTTCGAGAATCGGAGCGAAGGAGGGTTTCTCTCTGAAACATTCAAAATGGATATGGATGTCGATAGGAGCTACAGCTTTGGGAGCGGTAAGTGCTCTATACGACAAATATCTGCTCCGGAGTTTCGCTCCGATAGAGGTGCAGGGATGGTATTCTCTTTATCAGTGCATAATTATGGTGACTGTAATCTCTATAATGCGTAGTTTTCGCTCGAAAGAATCATCCACCAGGTTTATATGGAGATGGTCGATACCCTGCATAGCGCTCTTCCTAACCGTTGCTGACATGGCTTATTTCTATTCCCTCTCGCTTCCAGGGTCGATGGTGGCCGTGGTTTCGATGATACGTCGTGGAAGTGTGATTGTAAGTTTCATTTATGGAGTGGTGGCGCTTCATGAAAAGAATATAAAGCCGAAGCTCGTTGATCTCGGCGTGTTGATGTTGAGTCTGCTATTGCTCGTGATAGGCTCACAATATTAAATATTAGACTATGAAAAGGATCGGAATTATCAGCGACACTCACGGATTGTGGGACGACAGGTTTGCCACTTACTTTTCAGATTGTGATGAGGTGTGGCATGCAGGAGATATCGGCGACTACGGCATTGTCGAGCGGTTGCAGGAAACGGTACCGGTAGTGAGGGCCGTGAGTGGCAACATTGATCATGGCATGGTAAGGCGTAAGTGCCGGGAACTGGAGATCTTCACTGTTGAGGGTGTAAAAGTGTTGTTGACCCATATCGGGGGTTATCCGGGTAAGTGGGCCAAAGGGATGAAGCAACTATTGCGCGATGAGGGTATCAAACTGATGGTAGACGGACACTCACATATCCTCAAGGTAATATATGACAAGGAGCTTCAGCTTCTACACATTAATCCGGGAGCTTCGGGCCATGCCGGTTGGCATAAGGTGCGCACTCTCATTAAGCTGACAATTGATGGTGACGACATGCGTGACTGTGAAGTGATTGAACTTGGCTGATAAATTGACAATGCCTCAAATTTTGCTTGTCAGGAATCAACCAAGTCAGCGGTAGATTGTTTTTTTAAGTAAGGTTGTCGGAACATAATTCGATAATGTTCCGGATATTCAATTATTGTAAAAATAGAAATTACTATGAAAAAGACACTTCTACTTCTGTTCGCATTCGTGGTAGCCCTCACAGGGATGGCTCAGGTGCAGATTCCGTATCAGGAATTGAACTATAATGTGCATTATCACTGGGGCCTCATCAACATAACCATCGGTCACGGTAAAGTGACCCTCTCTTCTGACGGAGGACGCCTTAACGGCACTCTTGACGGAAACAGTATCCCTTGGGAGGGACGGGTGTTCTGTGTGAGCGATACGCTTCAGGCTAATATGACCCCCGGCAGCCCTCTGAGCCATGAGACGGTAACTTACGAGAATGGCTGGTATCTCAAGCCTAAGACAATGCAGTATAATTCACAAGGTTTCGACCCGCAGAATCCTGCAAATTATAAGAATATAAAGGGACAAGGCACCCTTGATGCAGATGCCCAGACCATGGAGGCTGTCACGGTCACTGCCGATATGCTCGGAATGTTCTACTATTTCCACGAAATAGATTTCGAGAGTATGTCGCCCGGTCAGCAGATATCCATACCTATTTCGGTGGAGGGTGGCTCGCCACAGACAGTGGTAGTGACGTATAAGGGTAAGTCGGATTATAATGCCTACGGAGTCTCATATGCCACCTATTCATGCACCTTCGAGTATAGTTATGAAGGGTCGATGAGCGGTTATCCGGTTCAGGCGGAGGTGGCATGCAGCAGCCGCATACCGGTGCTCTTGAGTGCGAGCCTTCCGATAGGCCATGTGGAGATGATCTATACCGGCCAGTAACTCCAAAAAAAATATTTATCCTGAAGGGGATGTGTCAAAAATATAATTTGATGCATTCCCTTTGATTTTTATTACCATTGATTATCAATAATTTCTGTGCTTACTTGCAGGTAGCTTCATAGGGTTTTGGACCTACGATGAATAAGTAGCTACGAACAATAAATGATCATATGTCTACTGCATTCTACGGCGATCTCCGCTTCGTATTATCAGTCATAATGTCAATACATTACTCCTTCAAATCCGAAGTGGATCTCATCCGTAGAATTTCGTATCCATTATGACATTTATTATCCGCAGCTACTTAGCAGTTAAAATTTTTTCAGCAGATAGGTTAGTTTTTTCTGACTTTTTGTGTCTTTCAGATGTATGACCGAAATTGACAACATAGAACGGCTCTTCAAGGCTAATTATACACAGCTTTATTCTTTGGCTTTCATGATGCTGAAAGATGAGGCGATGTCGCATGATGCAGTGCATGATGTGTTTGCCGATCTGTTGCAATCGAGAGGTGAACAGGCAGTGGGCTTAGGCTACCTGATGAGGTGTGTAAGAAACCGTTGTCTCAACATTATCCGCGATCTCCCTATGAAAGAGAGTGTGGAGCGTCTTATAATGACTTCTGAAGGAGCAGAGAGTTTCTATGATGCAAGTGAGGAGGAGAATAATATGGAACGTATCCGCAGTATTATTTCCAAAGAGCTTCCGCCACAATGCTCCCGGGCCATGCTTCTTCGCTTCGAATCACAGCTCTCATATTCCGATATTGCGGAGGAGATGGGTGTGAGTAAGGTGGCTGTCTACAAACATCTCAAACACGGTCTCGACTATATTAGAAAAAACTTAAACCTATGACTATGGATAAATATCTCAAAGCTATAGAGATGACGGAGCATCCTGAGAGATTCTCTTCAGAGGAGCTTCAATCGTTGCTTGCCGATCCGGAAATAAGCGAATACTATAATCTCTTGAGTGGTGTAGACAGTGCGTTGCATCAACCCCCTGCTATCTCTAAGCAAAGAATTGACGATGAATGGACGCGTTTCAAGAAAAAAACGGAAGGTATCTCCTCAAGAAATCCCAATCAAAATCAAATCTCAAGCATGGGCATAAG
>CAMWZE010000109.1 GCA_947178685.1 uncultured Porphyromonadaceae bacterium | reverse complement strand
GAGGCTATGCCGATGAGTATGATTTTGTTCTTGTCAAGCAGTCAAAGATAGTATCTGTAAATGGAAAGGAGCCGTGATGACGTAATCTTGAACGTCAATCAGATTCCTATCATGAACAATGTCATAGGCTATCCTTTGGGAAAATAAGCAACGCCGATAACACTCAACAATAAAGTGTCCCGAAAGTTTTATCATCACTTTCGGGACACTTTGATTTATTATAGATTAGATTATTCAGTGAGAAGGCTTTTACGAATACGACTAAGGTAAGTTTCGCCCTAAGGCTCAATGAACGTCTCTCGTGCAGTACCGTCCCGGAATTTCATAGCCGTGACAATCACTGCACCCGGTGACAGTTTCGTCACCTCTGATTTTGCATCCTCCAATCCATAGACAGCAACCGGCTCATACGCCGACTTGCTAAGCAAACCTGATATAAGCCGACGATCTGATTCGGAATTGTCTACAATTAATACTTTGTTCATTGTTAACTCATATTTTGTTAAATGTTTTAGTTTGATTTATATTTATACCATAATATCACTAGTTTACACTAATTAATAATTTGCTGAGGTTTATCACTACCTTTTCGTTTAATCTGAGGTTGTCCAAGAAAACTAATTTTGGTTGATCCTACACCACAGGCATAGAGGTCTTTATTTATACCACAATCTATACTTCCTCCACCATTTATATGAGCAGAGTCTGTTTTTAATCCTCTCAAATATAATTTAGCTGTCCCTATTGTATTACATTTTAAGTTTGAAACAAAATCAGCTCTTATAGAGATACTTCCTGTTCCTACGATATTGCAGATTACTTTCAACAGTAATTTTTGAGATAGAAATTGCCATAATGATAGTCATTCATTACAGCAATTTCTTAAGTCAACTTAAAACTCAATTTTGTAATATATATTCGGCATTGCGATGCCATCTCTGATTATATCTACTTTCTGTGTCTTATAATTAAAGGCATGGTTGAAGTATTCGGCATACCCAGTACAGTTCAGCATTTTAAATGCGAACTCGTGGCTTAATTTACGTCTATTGATACGATAGCTGACAGTAAAATGCCCTACAAGGATTGGTGATAATCGTGAGCTATATGCCTTTGTCTCATCAAAGACAACATCTTGGTTGAGTATGGAGTTCTCATAGTCCACAGGAGAGAACCGGTCTCCTCCCATGTATGTGAGTTTCAGGTTCAGGCTCCACATGTTTCTTTTTGTCTTTCCTACCATCCATTCCTTTCCGGCAAGCCCGTTCAACAGGAAATTGCGGTTGAAACGTGTGTTGCGCCATGTTCCGTCAGCTGCTCTGTATCTTGCATTATACAGAGAACCCGTAAACATGAAATAGAAGCCATTGGTCATATATTTCTCAAAAGTGACATCTACACCATAGTTGAAGCCTTTACCTATATTTGTCAACTCATCCATGATATACCATTCATCTTTCAAGTTAAGGAAGGAGAATGTTCCTGTCTTGCTCACTGGTACCGAGTAAAGGTATTGTACATAAGGTTCCACCAACAGACGGAAGTTTTCTCCGAATGTTCGTTGCCATGAAATTGAAAAATGCAACGCTCTTGTAAAGTCAAGATTTTTGTTATACAGTTCGCCATCAGGGCCTTCTGTGAAATAGTAGTTAAGCATCTCCATGCGGCTGTGCATACCGAAAGCAGCCGACAGCGTGGATTTGGAGTCAAGCTCAAATGAAGAACTCAGGCGTGGCTCAATTGAATAATGATTATTAAGGGTTAGGTACTGAACATGAAGACCTGCATTCAGTTTCCAACGGTTTCCTAATGCAAAAGATGAATTAGTGTGAGCCTCTATCAAAGCAGCGGCTCCATTGTTATCCGATACTTGCAGAAGTGGTGTTCCTGGAGTCTTAGAATTGCGGATATTCATATCATACAGTAATGCCGTCAGTGTAAGACCTGAACGGTTGGTATGACGTGCACTGAATTTGGTATTTATGTATGAATTAAGGATGATGTTGGTATTCAGTTTTGAAATGGAATTCTCAGGATGAACGGTTCCGTCTTCTAACGCCACATCTCCATTTCCTTTAATGCCGTTGACAGTGCCTGCCAAAGTGGTTTTCAAAAAAGATCTGTCGTTGATGTTTATCCTATGTGCAATTCCAAACGCACCCATATATAGCTTGTTATTCCATCCCTCACGGTCGTTCATATACTCCCATTCCTGCGGATTTGTCTTTGCGTCCTCACCATTACTGTCGATTAGACCTACTCCCCATATAGAAAAGGTACCATGTTTCTTTGTCGGTATATTGAATTTAAAGGATAGGTCTTGATACCGCATATTTTCAGCACCTTCCGGTAGAAAGCTTGACATCAATGCCAAAGTTGAATATCTGTAGTTGAAGATATAAGAGGCACGGCTATTCTTTTTCAGTGGGCCTTGAGATGCGACGTCTATTCCCATAGTTCCCAGTGCGAATGCATGTTCATATTTAGAATTATTGCCATTACGCAGCTTAATATCAAATACACCGGAAAGCGCATTACCATATTCTGCCGGGAAAGCTCCTGTAAAGAAATCTGAGTTACCAAGCACGTTGCTGCTGATTGCAGCAAGACCTCCTGCACCGAATCCTGCTATTTCCGCAAAATGATTCGGGTTAGGAACCTCAACATCCTCAATTTTCCATTGCAGGAATTTCGGCGCATTTCCACGCACGACAATTCCGTTGTCGCCGACATTGGTGGCAACACCTGCGAAGGATGACGCAAGTCTTGCAGGATCGTCGAGGCCGCCTGCATAGCGCGATGCCTCCTCTACAGCAAGCATCCGTCCTCCTGTCAGAGCCATATTATTAAGTGGTTGTGCCTTGTTGACGTATGGTTTAACTACCACTTCATCAAGCATCGATGAATTTTCTGTCAGAGGTACACTCACTATAAGATCGTGCCCGGAGGTTACAAGAAGTTCCTTCAGCACACCGGGGCTATAACCCAAGTAGGTGGCCTTAAGGTCATATCTTCCGGGTGAAAGTTTCTGAAAGTCAAAAAGGCCTAATGTATCAGTCTGGGCTGTAGCGATCACAGAGTCTGACTTAACAAGCTGGAGTGTTGCAAACGGAAGTTCAGTGTCCGAGGTACGATCGAAGACTCGACCTCTGATTGTGCCTATATCATTTTGCACGGCATAAATCGGCATACCGAATGCCAGTACAAGCGAAGATATAAGAGCCAATGGAATTTTCATGTTCATTGCTGTCTGTTTTTAGTATTACTTTCAAAGTGCAAAATTACACTCTGAGAGAGTTGACATCAATGAACTAAAAAAGGGTATGATTGCACTATTTACGGTTTTCTATTCTGAATTGCAATGGAGTCATCCCGGTTCTTTTATGAAACATCCTGTTAAAGTAGGTATAATTCTCATAACCCAATGCATATCCAATTTCCTTTACGGTCAAATCGGACACTATTAGTAAACGCTTGGCTTCCAGCAGTATTTCTTCCAATATCCAGTAAGTGGTAGACTGCCCTGTAATGTTATTTAGCACTTCATTTAGATAGCCGGAAGTGACATTGAGCTTAGCCGCATAAAATTGAACTGATTTTTCATATCTGAAATGTTCACGGATAAGTTCTTTGAATTTATATGCCAATCTTCTTTTATTAGTATCAGGGATTCCTGCCTCTATTTCTGATGATTTGAGAGCCCTTGCTACAAGAGTTATGAACAATTCAGCTGTAGATCTCATCACTTCGCTATAAAAAAGCTCTTGTTCACGATTTTGTAACCTGACCATTAAGTCGAGTACACTGCTGAAAAGGTTCTTCTCCTCATACGATAGCGAATGCGGTTCAACACGAAACATATTTTTCGCAAAAAGCTCCCGGTAATATGTGTCAATGTATTCAGGTGCTACAAGTACAACCCAGCCACGACTACCACGTGCATCCACATTTCCATGTAGCTGCCCCGGGGTTACCACATAAAGTTGGTTACTATGTAGCTCGATAGTTTGAAAATCGACATCAAGACTGCCACACCCTTCTTCAAGAACAAGAAAGAAATAGTGATCGTCACGGTGAATAGGAAAATTTTCTATCATTTCCCATGACGCAATATCCATATCCTCACCATAAAGCCGAGCGGATACTCCATTAGGAGCAAAATCTTTAAGTTTATGGACAGGAATTTCAAAATCGTCCGTAAGTTTATGAGGATATTGTTTCATAACTGCAAAATTACTAAAAAATTCTCATATACGAAAGCTGTACAATGCTGTCAGTTAGGAATGTAGTAAAGATTATGCACATACCGGACTTATAGGCCATATAAAACTAATGACATACCAAGCATTGAAGCCTGATCTGTCTGTTGTGGATTGTCAAATACCGGGATGCCGAGCCGGAAAACGTGGCGCATTTGCCGTCATTGGATAACGAGGTTGAGGTTCCGCCACCATCGAGGGCTTATGTCCCTGCGGAGTGTCTGTTGTGTGGACATTTACGGTCTCTTTGGTCATAATACTTTTCAGTCTTCAATATCGGAATAATGGAATATAAACGATTTTGATGTAGATGTATAGGCAGAGAAATAACCAAGGACTTCTCCGTCGAAGTCATATACCGGATTTGAATGATTCTGTCCAGAAAGTTTCGCCGAGAAAAGATAATCATAAGCCTTCATATCTATTGCTCTTACCTCGATGGTAATGTCATCTCCCTCAAAAAGAATGGAATCATAATCCTCTGGATCATTTTTTTCTGCTTTATCCCGGTTCATGCAGCTTATATCAAACTGTACACTATGGTTTGAACTGTCAAGGTCACGCATCACATTCCATTTGAACAGTTTGCCGTTACGGAGTATCCGGTAGTAATAATAGTTTATATCGTCAGCTTTATCGCAGACGTCTACTATCAAATGGAGCATATCGTTACCCATCATTTCTTCCCATCTCATACGGGTAGATACTATTTCAGTAATTCCGGGCATCGTTGAACTCGAAGTAAAGGATTCTCCGTCAATAATAACCGTAAGTGTATATGTCTGACCGGGTATTCCAATGAATGATAGCGAACGGTATGTGCCGTCTTCTCTATAGGTGAGCGTTTCTTTTATGCCATTATCTGATGACAATACTACGGATTGTACTTCTACTCCTGTTTTTAGTACCGGGTCGTCAATGTCACGTGTTCCCGTGATTACGACTTCAGAGCCTTCGTTGCTCACATGTCCTTCTATAACATAAAGAGGGTCTATCGGACGATAGTCAAGCTGTATTTCCTCTGTGCATGAGCATAAGAGGAACAAGGCAGCAATATAATGTAGGGATTTCATTTGAGGTCAGAATTTTAATGTGTATGAGACGGAAGGAACGAGACCGAAAAGGGAATACTTCATGGTCTTAAAGCCGGTTGGAGCGTTTTCATCGGTTTCAAATACTATCAGGAAAGGATTATAGCGCGAATATGCATTATATATTCCAAATGACCATTCATAGGTAAGTTTCGGACCCACATGCGTATATGTCGCGCTTAGATCCAGTCGATTATAAGCCGGAGCGCGATATCCGTTTCTTTCCGCATAATGGAACATGTGGATACCGTCCACTTCATATTTTGCACTCGGTGCGGTCAGTGCCTGTCCGGTGTTGAACACCCATGCCGCTGACATATTCCATTTTTTATTGAACTCATATATTCCCACCACAGAAATATCATGACGTCTGTCGTTTCCTGCCGTGTACCATTTACCGTTATTTATACCGTCGATCTTATTTTGCACCCAAGATAAAGTATAGCCCATCCATCCGGTAAGTTTACCGGCATTCTTGCGCAAGGTGAATTCAAATCCGTAAGCACGTCCCTTCCCCCCTAAGAGAAGACGTTCTATCTCAATTTCGGAATTGAATGATTTTCCATCCTTATAGTCATAGATATTGTGGAT
>CAMWZE010000108.1 GCA_947178685.1 uncultured Porphyromonadaceae bacterium | reverse complement strand
GCTAAAAAATACCTATTACATCATATGAGATTACTCACATTATTCGCAGCCGGATTGCTCACAGCCGGTCCGGCTTTTTGCAAAGACCTTCAGATCACACCCTCATCTCAGCCTGGCGCGTTTCCCCTTGTTGCTCCCGGCAATATTGCCAGCATTGTGATCGACGGCAACGATGCTCCTGTCGTAGGAGTGGCGGCCGATGCTGTAGCTGGCGACATGAAGCTTATCACAGGTAAGGAGATGGCTGTTGTCAACAACGTTCAGATCGGTACTCTGCCGGTGATAGCCGGCACGATCGGCGACTCTGAACTTATCGATGCTCTCATCAAGAGCAAGAAAATCAAGGTTAAGGACATCAAGGGCAAATGGGAGACTTTCCTTATTCAGGTGGTGGAGAATCCTATGCCCGGAGTTTCGCAGGCTCTCGTTGTGGCCGGTAGCGATCCGCGTGGCACCGCTTTCGGTCTCTTCGAGCTTTCAAGACTCGCAGGAGTCTCTCCCTATGTGTGGTGGGCCGACGTGATTCCGGAGGCAAAGGAGTCGCTTTATGTATCTGGCGATCCGATGACTTCCAAGGAGCCTTCCGTGCAGTTCCGTGGTATGTTTATCAACGATGAGGATTTCGGTCTTAATCCCTGGGCTGCAAAGAAGATGGATCCGGAAAGAAAGAACATAGGTCCGAACACCTACGCTAAGGTGGCGGAACTTCTTCTCCGTCTTCGTGCCAATACGCTCTGGCCCGCTATGCACGCATGCACAGAGGCATTCTGGGCTAACCCCGAGAATGTTGAGGTGGCTCGCAAGTATGATCTCGTATTGGGTTCCAGCCACTGCGAGCAGATGCTTCGCGACAATGAATGGGAATGGCGCAAGCAGGGGCTCGGTGAAAAGGAGTGGAACTGGAAGACCAACAGGAAAATGGTGCAGGACTACTGGGCACAGCGCGTAGGAGAAAGCCGTGGCATTGATGCGATGTACACTCTCGGTATGCGTGGCGTGCATGACACCGGCATGAACGGCTATACCGACGAAGACCGCGTGCAAGGTCTTTCGGATGTCATTGCCTGGCAGCGTCAGCTTCTTGCCGACTCTATCGGCGATCCTGCCAAGGTGCCACAGATTTTCATCCCCTACAAGGAGGTTCTGGAGGCCTACAACGACGGCCTTAAAGTGCCGGAAGATGTGACATTGTGCTGGGTTGACGACAACCATGGTTATATCCGCCAGATGCCTACACCCGAAGAGCAGAAGCGCAGCGGTGGTAACGGTATGTATTATCATCTTTCATATCTCGGCACTCCCGTGCCCTGGTGCTGGCTTTCTTCAGTGTCGCCTACACTCGCTTCTTTCGAGTTGACAAAGGCTTACGACAACAATGCCAAGAAACTCTGGATTATCAATGTAGGCGACATCAAGCCCCAGGAAGCTGACTTTGAGTTCTGCATGGACCTTGCATATGATATCGACTCATATCCCCCGGAGACAGCCTATAGGTACACCCGCGACTGGGCTGCCCGCACGTTCGGCGAGGAGTTTGCCGATGATATTGCCGACATACGCCGAGTGAACTATCATCTCTCTTCTGCCGGCAAGCCGGAGCATATCTATAGAGTGCCTTACAGCATCAAGGAGCAGGATGCGCGTATCGCTGAGTATGAGCGTGCCATCGCGAAGATTGACTCTCTGCGTCCCTACATTCCTGAGCGTCTTCAGAATGCCTATTATGAACTCGTCACATATCCTGTGAAGGCTGCCGGATGGATGAACCGTAAGGTGTTCCGTGATCAGCAGAGTGAGAAATATGCTAAGGCCGGCATGAGAGAGGAGGCTGTGAATGCATATAATAGCGCTGCAGCTGCTTATACCTCTATCCATAACGTTACTGACCGTTACAATCGTAACATTGCCAACGGTAAGTGGGATGGTATGGTACGCTATCTCCCTTGGGGCCACGGTCCCGCCTATAAAATGCCTACCGATTTCACTGATTCTGTAGCTTCAGTGAGAACTCCTCTTGATCTCGGGCGTGAGCAGGTGGTTAAAGGTGGCGATTTCAATCAGGCCTCAAAGACTGTGAAGGCAATCGAGGGCCTCGGCACATCAGATTTCGCTGCCACTGTGTGGCCGTTAGACTATAAGGCTTATGATGTAAAGAATCTTGCAAAGGCTCCCTACGTGGAATATACAGTGCCGGTGAAGAAAGGTGAGAATAAGATTGATGTAAGATGTCTTTCATCTTTCCCCATCAATCCCACCTATGACCTGCGTGTGGGTGTAGCGATTGACAATCAACCTGCAGATATAATTTCTGTAAAGACAGAGGCTACCAAAGGTAAATGGCATGAGACATCAATTGCCGGTTATTCCCCTGCAACCGTCGACTATAAAGCCGACAAAGATGGAACGGTCAACATCAAGGTTTATCTTATGGATCCCGGTGTGGTAATCAATGATATTGTATCAACTCCAATCTAACACATAAAAAATGAAGAAGATTATTTATTTTGTAATGCTTTTTCTTGCTTCATTCTCAGTGCAGGCGGCTGATGACCGTCCGGATGTGAACACTGACGAGAGCAAGGTGAAGCCTTATACTCTTCCGGATGCATTGACAACCAAGAAGGGAAAGAAAATAACTAACTCAAAGCAATGGGAGAAGACAAGACGCCCGGAGCTCTACGACCTTTTCGCTACTGAGGTCTACGGTAAGATGCCAAGTGGCAAATACGATGAGAAGTTTGAAGTAGTTGCCATAGACCCCGACTATGCTGGTGGAAAGGCGACTCACAAGACTGTCAAGGCCACATTCAGCCGCAAGGGCAAGAGCAAGGAAGCTACTTTTCATCTCTATACTCCGAATGGTGTGCAGAAAGCTCCCGTGTTTATGTATTTCTCAGGAGAGGCAAAGGCAGACGACCCGAAGCTCATCCGTCTTCTGAATGCCGGCTATGCTCTTTGCACCGGAGATAACGGAGAGTTTTTCCCTGACCGTAGGGAGAATCCATATGCCGACAGCGTCCTCGCCCTCTGGGGATATGACAGCGAGGATAAATTGCCTAAAGACTGCGCACGTGCACTTGCTGTGTGGGCATGGGGACAGAGCCGTGCTCTCGATTATCTTGAGACAGATCCGGATGTCGACGCCTCCAAAGTAGTTGTGATGGGATTCTCCCGTGGTGGCAAGTTGGCCGGATGGGCAGCTGCAAGCGACCCACGTTTTGCAATGGCAATTCTTAATGATTCAGGTTGTGGTGGTGCGGCTCTTTTCCGTCGTAAGTTTGGCGAGAATGCCTATCGCATCAACAATGCATTTCCTTACTGGTTTTGCGAGAATTTCCATAAATATGGCTATAAGGATCCTTCTAAGCCTGCAAGTCAGGAAAACCTTAACGAGGAGGCTCTTCCCGTAGATCAGCATGAGCTTATCGCTCTTATGGCTCCGCGTCCTGTCTATGTCGGCAGTGGTGAGGATGATTCGTGGTCTGATCCCAAGGGGGAGTTCCTCGGGGCTGCTAATGCTGAATCTGTCTACAATCTTTATGGTTTTACCGGAGTGGGCACCATGGAACAGCCTGCTGTAAATCATCCTGTTGGCAACCGAGTGGCGTATCATGTGCGTACCGGTGGCCATGCCGTGAAGGAGTTCGACTGGGAAAACTATATCCGTTTTGCCGATAGATGGTTTAAAAGAAAAAGTGACGCAGAGCTCGCTGTAGCATCTGCCGACGTCCTGCGTACAGACTATAATGCCGGACCGACCGTCTACCTTTATCAGGGCAACGGCCAGTTCGGTAATTCTGTTGGTCCTCTCGGTCTTCACCTGCGTCCGGAGCAGAAGGATGCGCGTTGGGGTAAGACAATGCTTCTCAACCTCAATCATTACGGACGTGGCAAATTCAGCCAGGACTACGTGATGCCGATGGCTGAGATGTATTGGGGTAAGAATTTCGATAAAATCACAGACTACACTCAGAAGCAGTCTTACTACAACGGTACTATCTCAACCTCTTTCAAGGGTGATGGTGTGTATTATAATGTGAAAAGCTGGTTTGACCCGGTTGATAAGTCGCTCGCCGTTTACACTATCTACACAGAAAAAGCTGGCACAGAGGTGGTGTTCGCTCCTTTTGAAGAGGTGGATATCCACTATTCTCAGCATCTCACTCCCGAGGTGAAGATTACTCCTGCCGGCGACCAGTGGAAAGTGTCGATTGATTGTCTTGGCAAGCATTCCGATCTTTATCTCAAAACAAATTCAGGTGTTAAACTTGATGGAAATAAGCTCATCCTTAACCTTAAACAAGGTTCGAACGATATTGAGATAGCTTATGGGGCTCCGGTGAAAACCACTGTTGGGAAATCGCTTAGCCAGACCAAAGATTGGTGGAATGCCAAATGGGAGAACTCATATGTGAATATTCCCGACCAGAATGCGCAGAAGACCTATGTGCGTTCTTTGGCAATGATCCTTTCCTCCTACGATGACACTAAGCATGGCCTCGGTCCTGCAATGGGCTATACGGGCAACTGGTGGCCCGGCTATTATCCTCAGGATGTATCATACATCCACGGCGCGCTGCTTCCAACTGGTAATCTTGACATTGCAAAGTCCTGGATTGAATACTGGGCTGAACCTGAAAGAATCAAAGGCGTGAGGGAATATACAAAGCGCCTCTACGGTAAGGACGGGATCCTGGCTCCCTGGGTATATCCCTACGGAAGCTTCGAAGGCTATCATGTTCCGAACACTCCCAACAAGTTCTTCTATGAAATCCATAATTCAGGTTATTTCGCTCGTATGGCTGCCGAGACTGCGGCCTACGTCGACGATCCTGCCTGGACCGAACGTTATGCCAAGCCTATACTTGAAGGTTGTGCGGAATTCTATTCCAATATCCTGACAAAGGAAGACGACGGCAAATGGCATCTTTATGTGTTTCCCTCAATGGGTCAGGACGAGCAGGGTGGCGAAAACCAGAAAGACTATCTCTGCGCATCCTACAGCGCCATCTATTGCCTGCAGCAGGCCATCAAACATGGTCTTGACAAGGACGGCCATTATGCACAGATACTCAAGGACGGACTCGGATATGAGAATCAGAAGTCGCCCATGGGCTTCTACTATTCTTCGGCCGGAAGTGGCGAGAAGGAGTTTGGTCATCAGAAACATCCGGTGCAGCTCAACGAGCTTGCTTTCCTCCCTGTAGGTACTGAGGCTTCGGAATCCGCAAAAGTGGTCTACGACCGCCGTTATGACATCACTAATGGTGCGAAACGTCCCTTCTTCTTCGGTTGGACTCTCGGTGAGTTCCTTCTTTCAGGATCTCGCCGTGGTGATGTGGATGGTTGGAAGTATGACTGGGCCAATATGGAAAAGGCCGACTATGTAGATCCGGAATGGATTCAGATATATGAGACAAGCGGCAATACCACCACACCGTTCTATAATGTGACCAACGGTCTTGTATTGCAGTCGCTGATCAACAACCTCGTATGCGACTGGTATGGTGAGCTTGAGCTTGCCAAGTGCAACCCCTGGGAAGGCAAAGTGGCAGTGAAAGGACTCAATTCAATCCTCGGCGTCACCGTTGACGGTGAGTTCGAAGGCCCTGACTTCGATGTAGTGCTGACAGCCTGGAAAGACACTGATTTCAAGGCCCACGGCAAGGATATCCGTCTCAAGAAAGGCGACAAGATGCATCTGACTTCAAAATAAGGAACGTGGCACCGATTGTGAGTTTCGATAGCTGTTACGGTTTGCGGCCCAACACTTATGTGAGTCGGCCGAAAATGTATGTAATAATGTCAAAAATGTATACTATTTTGCAAAATTGTCTTTTCAGGCTATCACAATTGATGTATCAGAATTAAGAATATTGTAGGAAATTAAAGAATATTTCACTGTAAGTAGCTGATAATCAATATTTGTAGGAATGTGTATAAA
>CAMWZE010000107.1 GCA_947178685.1 uncultured Porphyromonadaceae bacterium | reverse complement strand
TCCTTACCATTGGCTATGGTAGATGACAACCCACCGTTGCGGCGGTAGGTGTTGCGTGTTATGTTGCGCAAGCGTGTGGATTCGGAAGCCCATTCGGCTATGATGTCGGTGGCCCCGGCTATGGCCTCATCCTCATCTTTCACATCCTTGCCTACGAAGCGGGAGGCTGCGGATGCAGGGTCGGAGCTTCGTCCGTCCATTATTATCTTCGCGAGGGGTTCGAGACCCTTGTCGCGTGCTATGGTGGCGCGGGTGCGTTTCTTCGGCTTGAAGGGTAGATATATATCCTCGACCTCGGTGATTGTCTTGGCCTCGTCGAGCCGGCGCTTAATGTCGGGAGTGAGGGCTCCGGCGTTTTCGATGGCCTGAGCCACAAATTCCTTTCGGGCAATAAGCTCGGCCACGCTTTTCAGGGTTGTCTCGATATCTCGTACGGCTACTTCATCGAGCGATCCGGTGCGCTCCTTGCGATAGCGGCTGATGAACGGCACGGTGGCTCCCTCGTCGAGGAGTTCGGCCACGGCCTTTACAGCAGTGGCGGAGAGACCGAGCCGCTCCGCCACCATTGTATATAGTTTTTCCATTAAATTCAGTTTTGAGAAAATGAAGTTTAACCCACTTCAATACCTCTTACTTACATTGTTAAGGGTTACTTCTTGTTGAGGGTGATGAGGCAGGAAGATACGTTGCGATAGATGCGATAGGTGAGATCCTGCTCGTCGGCCTTCACGAATTTCTGACCGGTGACGTGCTCGAAGAGCTCGATGTAGCGCTCGGAGACGCTTTGGATGAACTCGGGAGTCATCTCGGGCACCTGCTGACCCTCGCGGCCCATGAAGCCGTGGTCGATGAGCCACTGGCGCACGAACTCCTTGCTGAGCTGACGCTGGGGTTCGCCTTTCTCGAAACGCTCCTCGTAGCCGTCGGCATAGAAATAGCGTGAGGAGTCGGGGGTGTGGATCTCGTCGATGAGAATCACCTTTCCGTCGCGCAGACCGAACTCATATTTAGTGTCGACAAGGATAAGTCCCTTCTCGGCTGCCATCTTGGTGCCGAGCTCGAAGAGGCGGCGTGTATATTCTTCCATCACCTTGTAGTGCTCCTCGCTTACGAGACCCTGTGCGATTATCTCCTCGCGTGAGATGTTTTCGTCGTGGCCCTCTGCCGCTTTGGTAGTGGGGGTGATGATTGGCTCGGGGAACTTCTCGTTCTCGCGCATACCGTCGGGTAGCTTCACGCCGCAGAGCTCACGGCAACCGGCTTTGTATTCTCTCCATGCGCTGCCGGTGAGGTAGCCGCGTATAATCATCTCCACGGGGAATGATTCGGCTTTGACACCGACGGTGACCATCGGATCGGGCACGGCGAGCTTCCAGTTGGGCACGATTTCTGCTGAGGCGTCGAGGAAGTATGCGGCGATCTGGTTGAGCACCTGTCCCTTGTAGGGGATGCCTTCGGGGAGAATAACGTCAAACGCCGAGATGCGGTCGGTGGCGATCATCACCATGAGGTTGTTGTCGATAGTGTAGACGTCGCGCACTTTGCCGTGGTATTCGGCGGTCTGTCCGGGGAAGTCGAATGAGGTCTTGACCAAAGTTGTTGCCATTGCTTAGTTGCTTGATTTAAGAAGTGCTTGATTATTGCCTTAACGTGGCTTGGGAGGGGTTGACACCACTCCGGGAGAGCGCTTCTGAGTGTTATAATTGTTTTCTGTTGCGAAATTAAGCATTTTCCTTGACATAACCGCATATTTCAACATAGTATTTTGAGCAACAGCTTATGAAGACAGTGGTTTAAGATGGAATTTCTACTGTTCTATGCGGAAGAGATTTCTCACATAAAAAATAAAATCTCCTGATGGAGATGGAGAAACGGGTTGTATCAAAATTTTTTGATACAACCCGTTTTAAGTTTGAGTGATTAAATTATCGGTTAATCACTTAATCGGTGAAGACGTATTCTGCCGCCACTTCCTCTATGGCGTCGTTGTCGGGAATCCATTGGCCGGGGTTCTCGGCACTCATCTTCACGAGATCCATCATGGGATAGTAGTCGCAGTTGGGGAGATCGTTTTCGGGATCGGCAATCTCCATTTCCCATGTGGTGGTGTCGATCTGAAGCTGAACATCGTCGCTATACGACTCCTCAGCTTCGACGTATTCATTAACCACGTCGGTAAGTGCTTCGATAAATTTCTTTGTATTCATTGGGGTAGTATGGTTTATGGGTTAAAGCTATTTTTTTATAGAGAGGAGGGGATGTTCAGAGATTTGATGGAGGAGGGGGGTTGAGGTTTATGGTTTAGAAATCGAAGAGGAGAGTGGCGGCTATGTTCCATCCGTTGGTGTGGAGAGTCATGCGGTCGGGGGTGTCGAGCGCGTTTCCGAGTCCGAACCGATAGCCGGCTGTAATCTGGATGAAGTTGATCACATCGAACCCTATGCCGGCGTCCCAGCCGGGCTGAAACACTTTCGAACGGAAGTCGGGCAACCCTTTGTCTTGACCCGCACGGAACATGAGCGACGGACCGGTGTAGAGCATCGGTGCGAAGAGGTTTTTGGTCTGCGGAATCCAGAATTTCCATTTGAGATGTATCGGCACCTCAATGAAGTTGCGTCCTAAGCTATGGGGTTTCTCATCGCCGAGGGCGAGGCGGGTGTTGTAGCGGGTATAGAGGAGCGCGATGTCGGGGGCAAATCCACATTTCTCAAACTGATATTCCAGCACGAGACCGCCGCTGAAGCCACTGCGGTTGACAAGGTGCAGATCATTGCCCGGATCGCTGCTTGCTACACTTGATGAACCGTCTTTGCTGAGAGAGGCTTTGGCGATGTCGCCGGCGAAACGGAATCCGTAGCGCAATTGGGCATCGGTATCCACCGAGAGGGTAGTGAATAACCCCGTGAGTGCCATCAGAGCGACAACACTGCGACATATTTTAGCGACAACACAACGTGATGTTTTCAAGATTTTTTCTGCCATTTCGAAATATTTTTCACAAAGATAGGTCAAAATTATGATATTTGGTTGTGATTAGTAAGGAAGTTGCTCAAACTTTTTCAGGAAGTGGATTAAGCAACACCAAAAGTTAAACAAAATATCGGGTAAAACTGATTTATTAGTTGTATAACTAAAAAATTAGTATTATCTTTGGCAGAAGTAATACATATTCAACTCCGACCGGTGCGGAACTATTAATTAACCTGACTTATGCAAAGGATACTGATATACATATTATGTCTGGCGACGGCCTTGGCGAGCGTGGCACAAGACGACACGGTGATGGAGATTTCCGGGACAGTTGTCGATAAGCTTACGAATGATCCGCTTCCCGGAGCCTCTGTGGTGGTGAAGGATTCGGGGGGAAAGATAAAAAAATTCGCCTCCTCGAAGGTTGACGGAAGTTTTCAGATGAAGTTTCCCACTTTGAAGGGGGGACGGCTCGACGTGACCATGATGGGATTCGAAAGGAAGTCGCTCCCCTTGGATAGCCTGACGTTTCCGCTTACGGTGGAGATGGAGGCGGGGTCGACGCTTCTGAAGGAGGTGACGGTGAAGAGCGACCGCATACGTGAGCAGGGTGACACTATCACCTATGGTGTGAGTGCTTTTGCGCAGACGCAAGACCGTTCAATCGGCGACGTACTGAAGCGTATGCCGGGAATCGATGTGTCGAGCAACGGAAAGATCGAGTATCAGGGGGAGGCTATCAATAAATTCTACATAGAGGGTTCCGATCTGCTCGGAGGTAAGTATGGTATAGCCACCAACGGTATCAATCACGAGGATGTAGGATCTGTGGAGGTGATGGAGAATCATCAGCCTATGCAGGTGCTCGCCGGAATCTCTTTCTCGGATAAGGCTGCCATCAATCTGAAACTCAAGAATAAGGCCAAGGCCACATGGAGCGTCCACGGCAATGCCGGAGCGGGGTGGGCATGGCAGCCGGAGGGTATGCTCTGGGATGTGGGAGCCTTCGTAATGGCTGTGATGCCGGGATTCCAGAATATCACTACGCTTAAGAGCAATAACACCGGAGATAATATCTCGGCTGAGACTACCGATTTCTTCGCATCGGGCCGTGGCACCGACCTCAGCCGGTATGTGAGTCTGTCGTTGCCGGGTGTGCCCGATCTCAGTCGGAAGCGTACACTTTTCAACCGCTCTGCATTGCTCTCCACCAACAACCTGTGGAAAGCAGGGCGCGGTGAATTCAAGGCTCAGGTTGACTATACCTTCAATCGTGTGACAGCCGATGCCGAGGGGATCACAACCTACTTCCTGGAAGGGGGCGACAGGGTGGTGACGGAAAATCATAGGGGCGTTGACCGTAGCCATACGTTGGGTGGTAAGTTTATCTACGAGCTTAACCAAAGAAGGGCCTATATCAACAATACTTTGAAGACCGATATCAAATGGGATGATGTCAACATTGGTCTGGCAGGATCGATCAACGCGCACCAAAACGGTCGGCTGCCCGATTATTATGTATCTAACGATTTCAAGCTGATAAGGCGTTTCAAGGAGAAGCATCTGATAACGTTCCAAAGTGTGAATGAGTGGGAATCGATGCCTCAGACGCTTAGAGTGACTCTCTACGATGGCGGGAACGGGGAACCAGATGCGCAAGGAGCGACCGGCACGGCGGCGGGGTTTGACTCGCAGAGCCAGCATATCCGTAACCATGCTTTCTACACACATGAGAGCGCGGCGTATGCTTTCACCGTCAAGGGACTTTCGATCAGTCTGGAGGGTGGTGTGAAGGGGTATCTGCGCACGTTGGATACCAGTCTGCCGGATCTTCCTGACGCCATACCGGGGGTGACCACCAATGTTGTCAACACCAATTATTTCACTGTCTATGCCGTGCCAAAACTTGAGTATTGGGTGAAGCGTGTGAATGTGGTGCTGAATCTGCCGTTGAGCTATGCACATTATACTTTCGACAAGGCACTTGCCAACCGTGACGAGGGGTATTTCTCCCCGTCGCTCAGCCTAAACTGGAAGCCGAGCGGGAAGATGTCGCTCACTTTGCGTGGAAGCAGCGGTCGCTCGCCGATGGGTCTTAATATGATTCAACCGGGGTATGTCATGACCGACTACCGCTCTTTCCGTCAGGGTGTCGACGATTTTTATACAAACACCTCACAGAGTGTGAGCGCTTCTCTTACTTACCGGCATACGCGTGTTGGCCTATTTGCCAATGCTTCGGCGATGCAACGTTGGAATCAGACACCTTACACGATGGCGCAACAGCTGTATGGCGATTATGTGGTGAATTCTTATGTTTCGGCCAAGAGTGACGGAGAGTCGTTCATGGCGCGTGGAAATATCGGTAAGACCCTTGACTTCATGCGTGGAAGCGCGAGTGTGAACGGTATGTTCATACGCAGCGAGTCGCATCTGATTTCGGAATCGCGCACGGTGAACTCTGTGTCGAAGTCATGCACGGCCGGACTGAAGATAAACGGTGCTCCTCTCCGCTGGATGACTTTTGACTACAGTATAAGTCTTTCGGCCAATTGTCTGGCGATGAACGGACTGGGTGCATCGTGGCTTAACCGTATGGAGAATGAGGTGCTTATCAATATCATGCCTCATTCTAAGTGGGAGTGGCACATAAGCGGAGAGCATTACCGCAATGAGCTGAAGAGTGATATGTATAAGAATGTGTTTCTGATGGATACCAAGCTTGTGTATAAACCTACGAAGCGTATCGAGGTTTCGGCGGCGTTAACCAATCTCCTCGACGAGCGCACCTACGACTACAAGAGCTATAACCAGCTCTCATCTTACGAGAGCCGTCGTTTCCTCCGCGGACGTCAGCTCCTGTTTACTCTGACCCTCAGAAAGTGAGATAAAACCCTCAGAAAGTGATAAAAAATTGAGGAGTGTCACAAGCGATTGTGACACTCCTCAATTATGTTGATTGTAAGGTATTCCTATTAGAATGTAATGTTAAGATTCAATCTTAGAATACAGCTTTAACAGACTTGCCGCCTAC
>CAMWZE010000106.1 GCA_947178685.1 uncultured Porphyromonadaceae bacterium | reverse complement strand
TTTCTCCTTTGCCCATTGCTCCGCGAGTTTTATGTTTCTGCAATATTACTAAAATATAATGATTTGAGAAAATACAATGAGTAGAATATTTTTTTCTGACAAATTTTATCTCTTTATCAAATATAATTGCTAACTTTGCGTTATAACATACGTTATAATTTTAGCAATTATGAAATACACTGTAAACATGTCTGCCAATAAGACCAGTAAGGATGGGTCTATACTTGGCAAAGTCACTGATTTTCAGGAAGAGCTACGACTGCATGAGGCGGCAGGTCTCAATAGCATGAAGAAACATCCTCATATAAGTGCCTGCGACAGAGAGTGTGTGGTTTATAACCGACATACTGGAAAGACTATTAAAGTCATTGTATTCGGTTCAAACAGTTACCTTGGGGCCACCATTCTTCCCGAAGTCGTTAAAAAGACTGTCGAGGCAACAAAGGAATTTGGGATTGGTTCTGGGAGTGTGCCTTTACTCACCGGCACTACCATCTACCATAATGAGTTAGAAAAAGTAATAGCCGAAAAGACAGGATTTGACGATGCCATGTTGTTCTCATCCGGTTATACTGCCAATCTCGGTGCAGTTGCTGGCCTTTTACGTCCCAACCATCTGATTATTCACGACAAACTCGACCATGCAAGTCTTCTTGATGCTACTGTCTTATCCGGCGCAAAGATGCTTCGTTTCAAACACGGGGATATGGCGCATCTGGAGAAAATGCTTGCTGCAAACGCAGATCAGTACCCTAATGGCATAATGGTCGCCACCGACGGTGTTTTCAGTATGGACGGCGATATTGCCAATATTCCGGAGATACTTGCCCTCTGCAAGAAATACAACGCAATCCTTCTGATTGACGAAGCACACGCTACAGGAGTCATTGGAGACAAAGGAGCAGGTACACTTTCCCATTATGGAATTACAGATTGTGACAACATAATTATCACAGGCACCCTGAGTAAAGCTGTCGGTACAGTTGGCGGTTATATCACAGCGTCGCAAGATATCATTGACTATCTACGCATATACGCTCGTAGCAATATGTTCTCTACCTCCTTGCCGCCGGCAGTATGTGCGGGAGCAATAGAGGTGTTCAAGGCAATGGAAAATACAGATATAGTGCAGAAACTGCGAGAGAATACTTCATATTTGCATAATGCATTGAGAGCAGTGGGATTCAATATATTGAATACGCAGACACCAATTGTGCCTCTAATAGTAGGAGATGCAACAGTTCTTACATATATGGTGAAAGATGCCTTTGACAACGGATATTTCATCAATGATCTTACCCCTCCGGTGGTTCCGGCAAATCTGACACGTTTTCGTATCAGTGTAATGGCAAGCCACACTAAGGAAGACATGGACGGTCTGGTCAGTCTGTTGATCAGACTATTCGACAAATACGGATTGGAAAGATATGTCAAGTAGTTTCATTGCTAAATGGTGCGCCACAATCGACGACATCAAACCAGGAGACTGGGAGAAAATTTACGGTTCTGACATAATCAGAAGTCGTGCCTTTATGAAGGCAAACGAACTTGGAGAATTCGATGATGTGGAGTTTCACTATCTTCAGATTTTTAATGGAATCGATATAATAGCAATTGTCCCTTGTTTCTGTTATAATATGGATTTAATCCACATCGCTTCAGCTGGCAAAGCTAAGAAGTGGATTAGAGATATTCGGAAAGTGTTCCCTTCTTTCCTGAAACTTCGCACGTTCGTGACAGGATCATATGCAGCCACTTGTGAGCATTTCATAGAATATGTCCCAAATCTCACTGATGAAGGAAAAAATGAAGTCGCTGATATAATAGGCGGTGAAATAAAGAGGATGAGCCAGTTGGTAAAATCCTACTTCGTACTCGTAAAAGATGTGAGGGAGCGCGGATTAAAGTATGTCAAGGACATTCTGCCATCTGATTATAAGTTTGTTGTGTCTTTCCCAACAAATGCAATTCCAATATTGCCGGATGTGTCCTATCCTGATGCTTTGAGAAAAAAGAATAGGAAACGATATCGCAAGTTTAAAGACCTCTTCGATCAATCTTTCCATTGGGAAATTATAAATGATTATGGCGGAGAGCCGGTTAAGGAATTCACATATCTATATCGAAAAGTTCTTGGTAAAGCCAAAATTAAGTTTGAATTTCTTAACGAAAAATTCTTCGAAGCCACAAATGATTTGCTGGGGAAAGGCTCATTTTTTCTTGTTGCAAGAGACAACGACACCGATGAAATTCGTATAATGGTCATAATATTAGAGAATGAGGGGAATCTTATTCCTTTGTATATGGGATTCAGATACAAGGATGACGATTCCAAGGTTTTGTATCTAAACACCATCTTTCGCACTATCAAAGAGGCGGAAGCTAGAGGAAAGTCTTATGTTGATTTCGGGCAGATGAGTTATTATCCTAAAGTAATGTCTGGAGCCATGGTAGAAAACATTTATTATGGGTTCTGGTCCAGTAAACCGATTATGAGGTGGCTCATCAACCATGGACTTGACAAGATGTTCACTTCTCCTTGTGTACCGGAACATGTTTATCTTGATAAATATGCCAAACAAGCTCATAATGTCCTTGTAGAAAACGGTTTTGAACTTCTCAACTAAAGATTGCTCAAGTCACGTAAAACTAATGTTCGGTAGATTTGACTTCCCATTCGGATAACTTGAAAATAATTGTAGGAACAGACCTTGGTATATCTCTCCTGCTCTCTGATAGGACATTCGATGAGTGTTCAAGATTATATCTGGTGTGTTTCTAAGTATCCGCGACCAGTATTTAAGGTTTCTATGCTCATGTGATGCTATGAGGTCTCTAAATGTCGGAATGATACGCATACATTGGATTTCTATGTAATGTGATATTGCGAGCATATCGACAAGTATGCCGTATTCCCTAAGATAAGAATAGGCGCATTCAAGCTGTCGTAACTTCAGTTTCCAATACTCGGTCAGATTGTACTTCTCCGGAGGTATGGCAAACAGCACGTTTCGCGGTGAGTCATAATAGCGGTAGTGCCTTCTTGAAGATGTCCCCCTTGTCATACGAGTCGTATCCTCTATCAGACCTATGGTTATAGACTCATAATTGTTTCCAAGGAAGAGGGGCAATATCCTTGTCAATATTCGTTCTTTCGTACCAGCGGCTTTTTCTTGTGGCTTCATATGACTGGCAGGAGTTTACATTTTCGTGATGCATCCTCCTGCCGGTATGATAAAAAGGCACGAATCTGCATACACTTGAAAAGGAGCCACTGCTAAAGCTGATAGACCGATGTATGCAGACCATGCCGTATTTGCGTAAAAATACGACACGATTGCTCCGTATGTCCTCTTCTATGAATGAAAATTAGCAGTTTTCCTTTACGAGTCAATACGAATGCAATAAGTTGAAGCGGTGGTCGTCACCAACCGCCATTGCTATTCGCTTACAAATTTACAAATAAGCATGGACGTCCAAGATCATGATAAAAGAATGTTAAAAATGGCCATCACCAACTGATTGATAGAGATGGCCATTATCCAATTAGAGACCAGAAACGACATCGACCGCTGCCCGCTCTGCGGCATCTCCCTGAATGAAAATGGGGTTTGCCCTAAATGTGGTTATCGCAAATCATAAACTTACTGAAAAATATACATCCCACAAAAAATGCCGTAACAAGTGTCTTGCTACGGCTTTTTTTGTGGGAAGCGGTCTAAATCCTGACAAAGAAAAAGTTTTAACTACTTCATTTCGAATTATTTTTCATCCAATATTTACAATCGGATGAATCACTCCGTTGTGGTCTACCCTTCCATAAAGACGACACAGATTGCACCCTGCATAATTTCCTATGACAATGGAAATATAAAACAATATTATGTCATTTATATTATCCGCAAGATAGCCCGGTGAGCACGCCTCAAGATAAAAGGCATCTGCTATGCAGTGAGGAAAACCACACTGTATGAAGACAGGAACTCCGAAAAGCAGTGGCCACCAGTTGCGCGGAGTCAATTTTGCCTGACTGACCGCTGTGGTCATAATGAACCCGCATCCTATAGCAAGCAAGCCACATTTCAATGGCCCAAGAGATAGACGTTTGGTGATTATCGACTCTGCAGTCTCAGTCAATTCCGGAGTACTTGTGACTGACGCTACGAGAAGACATCCCAAAAGATTAAGAAGAAGGATACCCGCCAATCGGGGGTATCCTTTTCTCCATATCATATAAGACACACCGGTGAAAAGAAGCAGTTGAAGTGAAACCACGGCTATAAGACCGAAAGCAAAAAGAATGGAACCGGCCAGCCCACCTACTTTAAGATAGACCGTGGCCGCAATTCCTATGCAAATGCCGGCTATAACACTTCTTACACATTCATTCTTATTCATACCTCCGTGGGTCAATCATTAACTACTATTCCCTTGGCTGTCTCCATATCCCTCTTCCATTTAATGAACAGGAATGTACAAACGCTCATTGCAAACAGACCCGCTACTTCGCTATATCCCAAAGGAAGCCCGACACCCTCTACATATGAACCCATCGGAGCATAGCAGATGAATGTCACGCAAAGAGCGGTCATAAACATCGCAGGCACCATAGTGATGAGATAAGCTTTCTTATACCTCGCGAGATATACGCTGCAGGCCCAGAGGGTAAAGATTGAAAGAGTCTGATTGCACCAAGCGAAGTATCTCCAGAGAATATCAAAGTTTACATTTATGAGGAGATAACTTAGGCCGACGATGGGGAGAGTGACAAGCAGACGCTTGAGGAATTGTTTCTGACTCATACCGATTGCATCGGCAACAATCAGACGGAGACTGCGCATTGCCGTGTCTCCCGTAGTGATGGGTGCGGCAATAACGCCCAAGATAGCAAGCACACCACCAAAAGATCCGAGCCATTTGACGCATACCTCATGCACGAGGATTCCGGCATCCGCTCCATTGGCAGACATATAACCCGCCAATTTATCGTAGCCTCCTGTAAAGGCGATAGCAGCTGCAGCCCAGATCAGCGCTACAATTCCTTCCGACACCATTGCGCCATAAAAGACCTTACGACCATGTTTCTCATTTGTAAGGCAGCGAGCCATCATCGGACTTTGAGTGGCATGGAAACCCGAAATAGCACCACAGGCTATCGAGATGCACATCATCGGGAAAATCGGAGCTGCCTCCCCTGCGGGATGTCGGTTATAAAGACCCTCTGTGAAACCGTCCGGAATCTCTACTCCATTGAAAATCATATATCCCATTATTCCTACCGCCATAAAAAGGAGGGCAAAGCCAAAGAGGGGATAAAGATTCCCTATCAACTTGTCGACAGGAAGCAATGTCGCGAGGATATAATAACAGAAAATACAGATAGCCCAGAATGTGGCGTGCAAATGTTCAGGGGTCAGCGAAGCAAGAAGATTAGCAGGGGTCCGAACGAATACCGCTATCACCATGACAAGGAGTACGCATGTGAACACGCTCATCACCATCTTTATCTTTTGTCCGAGTTCGCTCCCCACAATCTCCGGCAAAGACTTTCCGCCAAGACGAAGAGAAATCATGCCAGACATGAAGTCATGGACAGCTCCGGCGAAGATAGTTCCGAACACAATCCAGAGGAAAGCAGCCGGACCATACATCACTCCCATTATGGCACCGAAGATGGGTCCTACTCCTGCAATGTTAAGAAATTGAATTAGATAAACTTTCCACGTCGGCATGGCCACATAATCTATACCATCCGCCATAGTGGAGGCCGGGGTCGGCCGATCGGGATCGGTCTTGAAAACTCTTTCCACAAAACCGCCATAGACAAAGTAACCCGCAATCAGGGCTACCAATGCAATTACAAATGAAATCATGATGTCAATATATTATAAGAGTAAAACGTAATAATTCCCGAAAAATTACAATTTCCCATTCATTTATCATTGAAAGGTATTGCAAGACAAGACATCCCCCTTATCTTGAAGTCGGTTACTTCATTGTAATTCCGTTTCATATAAATGATCTATTATACTC
>CAMWZE010000105.1 GCA_947178685.1 uncultured Porphyromonadaceae bacterium | reverse complement strand
ATCCCATGAACATCGGGGCATCGTAGGGCATACCCTCCATAATCATAAGGGCCAGCGCACACGCCACAATCTTCATACAGCTGCCTGACATATGAATGGTGGCACAAAGAGGAATCACGAATCCGGCCACACCTTCGCTAACACCCATCTTGACAGTCTGGCGCAGTGTGACTGGTATTGTGGCGGCTGAAGATTGTGTGCCTAAGGCAGTAAAATATGCCGGAAGCATTGTGAGGAGCATCTTCAACGGGTTCTTACGGGCCACAAGTCCGGCGATGGCATATTGGAACAAGAGAATAAAGACATGCATGGCGAAGATTATCAGAATGATCTTAGCGAAAGCTGAGAGCACTGTTGAAACCTCACCGGACACAGTCATATTTAAAAAGATGCCGAATATATATATAGGTAACAATGGAATTATGACTTTACCGATAGTCATCGATATTATGTCGCGAAACTCATTGAGTAATGACTTCATAGTGTTACCCTGCATATAAGCAAGGCAGATGCCCAAAACGAAGGCCAGCACAAGAGCTGACATCACGTCCATCAATGGCTTCATTTCTATGTTGAAGAATGGTATGAGGTCTTTACCATTCTCAAGAGCGTCGAGTTGTCGTGGTTGAATTAGTTGAGGGAAGGTGGCATCGCCTACCCAGAATCCCATAAAACCACATAGTGTTGTGGATGCGTAAGCTAAAAGAGCAGTAAGAACGAGCATCTTTCCGGCGGAGCTTCCTATCTCGGCAATAGCCGGGGCAACAAATCCTACAATCAGCAGTGGTATCAGAAAACCTAAGAACTGACTGAAGATGGCATTGAACGTAGCAAAAAAGCGTCCGAGCCATATTGGGAAGAATTGACCGGCAAGAATACCTAACAAAATTGCAATCAGTATCTTGACGAGGAGATTGACTTTTATTTTTTTTAGCGCCATGGTTGAATGTGGTTTAAGGTTTATAGTTTATAGTTTATAAGTCAAGATGTTTTAGGGTAAAATGTTTATATATTAATTATCCGCAGCTACTTATTGAATTGGCTTACTCACGGATCATATCTGCGAAGGAGGTCATGATAGATCGGAGAGTTTAGGCAGGAGTCAAGCCATTTGTCGGTAAGTTCCAAAAGAGTGGAATCGTTATGGGGAATTAGCCATACCTGGAATTGCGAAAAGCTGACGGGATTTTCAAAGGAGAGGTGAGGATATTGTTCTTTCATCCTTTTTGCAGTCTTCTCGTTGACCACAGCAAGTGGAAATTCTCCGATTGCCACTTTCATACATAAGTATTCTTCCGATAGGTTCACCTGTTTCACCGGAATCGGATTTGCTGTCTCTTCCGAAAGATTAGATAAACGTAAGGCAGCCGGCGATCCTTTTTCGATAAACACCGTATCTTTTCCGAGATCGAGTGGAGACTTAACTTTGGTCACACCCATGGAATCCTGTAATTGAACCAATACCATGCGATCGAGAAAAACACTCTTTGTCGTAAGAAACTGTTTCTTCACCGACGAGTCGGCCGGAAGAGATACCAGCATATCGAATTTGTTCTTCTGCAGAGATGTGAGAGCATCGTTAAGATCGGTGACAGGCCAAAGTTTTACGGGACGTCCCGTTTCTTTCGACATCAAGTTGATCAGATCGTAGTTCAGACCACCGAGAGTGTCGTCATAGAGGTAATAGCTTAACGGGCCATAAACTATAGCCACGTCGATAGTGTCACCTTTGCTTTGTCCCTCCGGCAAAGAGGATAGGGGAGAGAGCATATTGCATCTTTTGGTCATACCCATGACGAAAAACACCCCTATTAACAATAATAGATAGAGAGCCGTCTGACGATATTTCGTTTTGTAGTTTCTCATAAGGGTTCAGACATTGGTTTAAGTCTGTGAAATACTTAAGTATATGCCACAAATGAATTAATATATTCCTTGTCGCCCTCTTCGGCGATATTTATGACACATACTTAATTGGCAAAATCTATTGAAATGCCAAACTCAAATTTTCGAGGATTGAAAGGATAGTGGGGCATTATGAAACTGTCTTTAGAGAACCATCCCTGATTGACGTGGCTCCATAACACATAGAAGCGAGTTTTATACAAGCGTGCGTTGATATAAGCATTGCAGAAAGGATAATTGCCGATCTTTATCACATCATCTCCCTGCACATGAAACGACATTGTGGCCGGTTGATAAGTCACGCTGTTGTAACGTGTATAGTAGTCGCAGTCTATGCCGATCTGAAGTTTGAGCACTTTGAATGCAATGAATTTCAGGAAGAGATTGGAGTAGACTGTAAGCTCCGGCAACGGCAGCACTGAGGAATTGGAAGTTTTCTGGTAATATACAGTATTGTTCCAGTTGAGGATACCGAGCTTGAGCATCTGACTGACTTTCGCAGAGAAAACCTGAACATTGCCGCCAAACTGTGTGGGCAGAGAATTGCTGTTGAAGTAGACAAGATTCTGGATATTCTCGACGCCGGCACTAAGACAGGTACGAGTCCATGGAATAGTAAGCTCTCCTTCCACGCGGTAAGTGCGTGTTTTGCCGAAATCATTTCTCCAAGCGAAGTGATTGGAGATGTAGTTTTGCAGCAGGTAAGGCTGAGCGGTGTTGCGGAACTCACCTTTGGCAATAAAATCCACGGAATCACCGAAAAGTGGTAGTTTAGTGTTGATATGACCATCAATTTCAAGATCACCGACCACATCCCCGACAAGACCGAATTTCGCGCTTGCGGCATATTTTAGAATAGAGCCTTTATCTTTATGGAGACGTCCTCCCACCCATAGAAGGTTCCTGTTAGACGTAGGTGGCACATAGAAGTTGTCAGGCAGAGGGGTAAGTTCTGCAATATCCTCGTCAGTAAGGTCACTGGTGGAATAGTGAGTAGCTTGACGGAATCTTTGCGTTTGATAGGAAATGTATGCCGAGAGACCGAATTTAGCCCATTTCTGGAAACCCTCTATAAGCTCCACTCCAAATGAGTTGGTCATCTGAATGAGATATGTATAATCGAGTGTGCGGGTAGGGTCGAGATATGTATTCTCCCAGAACTCTTTCGCCTGCGAGACATTGTCGTTGCGAAACATATGTCGTCTGTGTTGCAGGTCGAGAGAATATATAATACGAGTGACAGGTACATATTCCTCTCTTGTGAGAGTATCGTTAACCTGCACCTCGCGCCAGAACCCGAGTTTATAGGCGTGGGTCATGAATAGCTCGTCGCCATTTACACGGGAGTGAGCGGCTGTGAGGCGCACCGGAATACTCTTCGGATCGATAGTGCTGACACCACCTTGAAGTTGTGCGGGATCAGTGATGTACAGGTCATCTGTGATACCACCATTTTCCTTGTTCAGGAAATTGAAGTGATTGTAGAATGCTTGAAGCTCATATCTGTCGCCATAATAATAAGTAGATAGGCTGTAAGCGAAATCCTTTACAGCCTGAGCTTCATAAGCACCTTTGGAATAATTATAGTCAAGAGTTGCCCCTACACCTATGCGTCGGTTAACGTTGCCGGCAAAGTCCATCTGCAGACGGTCTTTATGAGTATAGTCGTTGCCACCGAACTGATATGTCAGAATGGTGGTAGGAACGTATACGTTGTAGAATTTCTGTTTTTTGAATGCCGGGATCCACGCATCGAGAGCATCTTGAAAAAAGAAAGTGGCTCTTCGAGGGCGCTGGAAATAAAGCAGGTTTATACCTTCGGCACCAATAGTGCCGGTAGCAGCATAAGCGTCCGACACCATTGTGGGGATAGTGGTTCGTTGAAAATTGTAGGAAGCAGTGTCGAGAGTGCTTTCAACATGGCTGCCGAGAGGAAACGTAAGAGTCCAGGCACTTCCGTGTCTGACAGTGTCTGGTTTGACTTCGGCACCTTCTGCCAGCTGGTCATGCTTAGACTTCGGGCCGTCACCGCCCGTCCGAGACAGATTACCCGGTCTCGGCTGTGAAAAGACCGCCACACAAGTGAGAAGTGCGGCGCATAAAAGAAATGCTCGTTTTGCAAACATAGCGCGAAGTTAGCAAATAATTAGTGAAATACCGGAATAAGGAAAGATTTTTTTCCAAAAAAAAGAGCATAAAAAAGGAGAGCAGGGTTTCACAACTCCACTCTCCGCAAGCATTAAATTCTAATACCATGAATAAAACACAGTGCAAATACAATAATCGTAATTTTATAACGCCAAATTATTACGATTGTTGCATAAATGGTTGTTTTATTTTAAAAATAATTTTGGGGATTTATATATGCTTAAAAGTTAGCACTATAAATCCCCAAAATAGAGTGTGGATTTTGTCGGAAATCCGACAACCACCTATATTATGTATCCCGGTTAAGGCTTATTGATGAGCCGGACGAAGAAGATCGTTGACGGTCTTTACGGGATTGAAGGTTGACACAGGCACTTCTACGAGCACGGTGTTCCAGTCGCTCATAGCCCCGTTCCAGAGTCCGGGAAGCTCAAGCGCCTTAATCTCGACACCCTCACGGCTTTTCTGCGAAATGAAGCCGGTGGCTTTATCTACAAACTCAGGGAGATTGAATTTCTCACCTTTCCAGTTCTTTGTGCTGACCACAAGATCAACCGGATTGAAATGAGTGCTCTCCTTGAGCATCTTTTGAGCCTCTTTGTTATCGGGATCAATCTGAGTTGATTCAAGAATCTGCGGGCTCACAGTGCCGTCGGGATTATAAGCGAGGAACGGGCCACCACCGGGCTCACCTTCATTCTTCACCATGCCACACACACGGAAAGGACGGTTGAGTTTCGAGAATATATATTCTGCCTTGGCTGTGGCCACCATCTCGTCGGCATTGTCATGAGTGATGCAGAGATTCTTGCGGAGGAAGTTGAGCATCTCCTGCAATTTCTCGTCAGAAGGAACGCCCTCGGAGAGAATTTTGCAATACTCGTTGGCTTTCTGCTTGAGGCTTACGAGAATACCACCGATAATCTTCTTATACTTAAGAGTGTCGGCACGACGGGAATCGGGCACAACATTGTCGATGTTCTTGATAAAAATCACATCGGCATCAAGGTCGTTGAGATTCTCGATAAGCGCGCCATGCCCGCCCGGACGGAAGAATAGGGCGCCATTCTCACGATAAGGAGTGCCGTCAAGATTTGCAGCCACTGTGTCGGTGGATGGTTTCTGCACACTTGTGGAGAGCTCGAACTCTACGCCATACTCATGTTCGAGTTTACCCTTCATCTCCTCGAATTTCATAGCGACGAGAGGAAGGTGGTCTTCACTGACAGTGAAGTGTACTCTTACCTTGCCATCTTTACCGGCAGCATACTGTGCGCCTTCTGCAAGATGTTCTTCAATCGCAGTGCGCGCTGAGCCTGTCACCTTGTGGAATCTGAGAAGAGCTTTGGGAAGCTGACCGTAGTTGAGACCCTCCTTATTGATAAGAGCCTTCACAACATCTTTATAGCGTTTCTCTTTTACGAGAGAATCAATGCTTAGTCCGTAGAGCTGGAGACAAACGAAGTTGAGCTCAGCGAAGAAAGCGAAATCCTCGATCTCCTCAAAGAATTTTTTCATGAAAGGAGTATCGGGTTTGTCTTTCTTACCGTTGGCAAAAGAGAACAGGTCTTTGAACATACGGGAAGCGGCACCACTTGCGGGCACCATCTTGAGGACTTTGCCACCTTTAGAGAGATATTCGTTCCAGAGAGATGTAGCCTGCTCCTCCATTTCAGGAGAGAGCACGGAAATCCCATGGCCCGGAGTGGCGGGAGCCTCTATTTTCAGATAGGGGAAACCCTTGGCGAGCATATCGAGTTCTTCAGCCAATTTTTCCTGAGAGATACCTTTCACGGTGAGGACCTCAAGGTCTTTTTCATTTAGATCCATAATATTTTGGGTTATATGAGATAATTTTGTAGATTTTGTTATATGGTCATAGATGAGTGAACCAAAATAAATGGTTTCTCAATACAATAACGCTTAACGACGGTATCCGGTTGAATCGGCGGCGTGAAGTATTCGGCGACAAGCGGCGATTTTTCCGGAGAGACGAGGCAATTCCTGTTCCAGGAAATGTAGATTACGCTGGGCTGCATAT
>CAMWZE010000104.1 GCA_947178685.1 uncultured Porphyromonadaceae bacterium | reverse complement strand
CGCCGCAACATCCGGCCAGTACTCTTATAAAGGTGCCGACGGAAAGGTCAGGACATTCCCCGAGAAACATGCCGCCGACATCAAGACCTTGCTCGACAACCAGGCTCAGGAGTTCCCGAAAGACACATATCTTATGAATATGGTCACCAACCACGACCTTAATTCATGGGAAGGCACTGAGTTTGAGCGTCTCGGCAATCTCACAAGTGCGTTCGCCGTACTCTCCTACACTCTCCCGGGTATGCCTCTGATCTACACAGGCCAGGAGACAGGCATGAACCGCGCTTTCGAGTTCTTCGAGAAAGACAAGGCTCCTCAGTGGGAACCGCGCAACGAGTATTTCACATTCTATCAGAACCTCAACAATCTCAAACATAGCCAGCAGGCTCTCGCCGCCGGTCTTGATGGTGGTGAGATGGTGATCTATCCCACAGAGAGTCCCGATCTATTCATTTTCTCACGCGAGAAAGGCGACTCCAAAGTGGCAGTGCTCACTAATCTTGGCAAGGAGGCTACTGCTGTGAACTTCACAGCCGACAAACCCTCTGTTGATGGAATGAAGAACTACGTCACCACTGAAGCAGCCGCTATTCCGGCTCAGCTCAATCCTGGTGAGTACCTCGTATTCGTGAATAAGTAAGATATCTCCCTTTAAATAAATGAGAATCGTAATACAGCGTGCGGCTCGTGCCTCGGTGGATATCGGGGGCGAGCCGCATAGCTCAATCGGAAGAGGACTCCTCATATTAGTAGGAGTTATGGAGGGAGACACTCCCGACGATGTGGCCTGGCTTGTCGGGAAGACTGCCGGACTACGCATTTTCGATGATGAAAACGGAGTGATGAACCGTTCTGTGGTAGACATAGACGGTGAGGCCTTAGCCGTAAGTCAGTTCACATTAGCAGCGTCTACGAAGAAAGGTAACCGCCCCAGCTACATACGCGCCGCAGGTCACGATGTGGCTATTCCGCTCTACGAGCTCTATTGCACGGAGCTTTCTAAAGCCATCAGCAAAGAGGTGAAACGGGGTGTATTCGGTGCCGACATGCAGGTGAGCCTCATCAACGACGGGCCTGTCACCATAATCATCGACTCCCGCCTACGCGAATAAACAAACCAACTAAATTCATAACATACAACCAAACTATTTAAATTTTTATGAAACAGTTCTTTACTTGCTCACTCATGGCTCTTGCCCTGGGTTTCTCGGCACAAGCATATGCTGAGGATGTAAAATTATTCTCCTTTACCGCTGATAAGGAAGCAGAAGGAAAAGCATTAACTTTCAGCATCTCCGCCATAGATGGGGGCACTATTTTTGTTGACTGGGGCACAGGCGACAAGGAGGAGTACAACATCGCTGACTACGATGGCGCCGGTTGGGTGTTCTCTGAAGTAAAAGGCACTCTCGGCAGTGGCGCTGTAGTTGTGTATGCCGCAGAGGGCGTGAAGATCAACTACGTTGACCTTGACTGGACCAAAGATGACGACGAACTGGCCAAGATCACCTCTTTGCAGATACTCAGTCTCCCTGATGTCAAGGAATTCAGTGTAAGCAACAACCATCTTCAGACTCTCGATGTCTCTTCCTGCTCATCTCTGGCTACCCTTAATGCTTACGACAATCAACTCTCTACTCTTACCCTTGGTGAGGCAAACAGTGTGCTTGCTTCAGTGAATGTAAGCAACAGCTACAATGTCACAACCGGTGAGGCGAATGAAAACGCCGGTTCAAACAGCGTTGCACTATCTGCTTGGAATCTTCTTCCGGCACTGAAAACCCTCAACATCACCGGTAACCCGATAGCCGCCGGTGAGTCAATCGACCTCTCCAAGAACGTAAATCTTGGCACACTCACCATTAACTGCTGTGGTGTGGAGGCGATCGACCTTAATGCGCTCACATCTCTCAAGACGCTCAACGCTCAGTGGAACAATCTTAAGACAATCGATCTCTCAAATATGATTGCCAAAAGTGGAACCGTATCACTCAACCACAACTATCTCTCTGAGGTTAAGATGCCGGATACCACCACTGACAAGTTCACCCGAATCAACCTTCCTTACAACAACCTTACGTTCAATACTCTTCCTGCTGTCGGCGTAACCGCCAAAGACAATAATTATGCATATACTCCTCAGGCAGAGGTTGCTCCCGAGGTTAAGAATAATGTTGTAGACCTCTCCTCTCTGGCAACGGTGGGCGACTCCGCCACTGTGTTCGTATGGACAAGAGGTGAGAATCCGGTAGCCGATACCGATTATTCAGTTGAGAACGGCGTCTTCACTTTCAACGCCACCGGCGATTACTTCTGCTCCATGACCAACGAGGCCTTCCCGGCTCTCACGCTGACCACCAAGATGATCACAATCTCTGACGTAACCTCCGGTGTGGCAGCTATTGAGGAAAGTGCAGCTCCTGTGGAATACTTTAACCTTCAGGGTGTGAAAGTAAGCGGCAACGAGCCGGGCATTTATGTTCGTCGCCAGGGTAACAAAGTTTCCAAGGTAATCGTAAAATAAGTCATCACTTAAACTTAACTTCAATCACTTCATTGCATAGGGGGGATGTGTCAAGATATCTTGGCACATCCCCCCATAATTTATTTCGTTTACAGGTCACATGTGAGCGGTGGACGAGCACTTACCGCATAAAGATGCCATATTTATACGATTTTATAACATATCTCAAGATTATAGTTAAATTGCGTGAATTAATCATATGTTTTGAATGTAAATTCAAATACTTTCATTATCTTTGCACACATTCAACCAAAGAAGCATTCTTTACGAAATTTCTTTAATCGGGAATACGCTCCGCTGCAAGGTGTGACACCCTCAAGCGGAATTATAAAGAATATATATGTGTAACACCGGATATGTCTATATTTACTCAGACTCATTTCGAGTATATTCGTATCCGGACAAAGTTTAGACATCTTCTCAGTAAAACCGTAATCCTACAATACTGAACCTATTATGAAATTGAAGTCTACAATTGCAGTTGCTTCCGCAGTGGCTATAGGCTGCCTTTGCTGTACTCAGCCCGCTTTTTCAAAAAAGAAAAAGAAAATTGCTCTTCCCGCAAAGACGGAGCTCTCCGGAGCGGCGAAAGACAGCGCCGATTTTCATAAGAAAATCAAAGACGCTGTGGTAGCCCGTGGTATGTTCAACACCTATCTCGACAAGAAAGGTAAACTTTATTTCGAGATTCCTGACTCAATACTCAACAAGACATTCCTTTTAGTGAACCGTGTCAACTCCGTCTCTCAGACGAGCGACTGGGTAGCCGGACAGGTCGTGTCTAACAAACTCATACGTTTCTCCCGCAACGACAACACTCTCTTCATTACTCTCCCTCAGACCACCAGCGAGGTGCGTCCAGACGATCCCATCGCATCATCATTTGACATCAACTTCGCTGAGCCGGTGCTCAAAGCGTTCAAGATCGAGCATAAGGAGAATGGAAAGGTATATGTCGACGTAACATCATTCTTCTCAGGTAATGAGAAATCAATATCCCCTATTAAGGAATCGAATCCCCTCTCAAAACTCCTCGGCGGGAAAGATGGCATAAAGGGCACATATTACGGCGATGCCTCCTCTGTGCTCTCGGCAAAAGCTTTTCCTCAGAATGTGGAGGTCAAGAGCCGTCTGGCATACACCACTCCCTCCGCATCCAACCCATACACCCTCACCATGTCGCGCAACATAGTGATGCTCCCCGACGAGCCGATGCCCGTGCGTCTTCACGACAAGCGCGTAGGCTATTTCTCGGAGTACAAAAATCTGTATTCCTCCAACCTCGACGGCACAAAGGCCTATGAGATAATTGACCGTCACCGACTGGAGCCGCGCGATGAAGACCGCGAGGCTTATTTCGCCGGTAAATTGGTGGAGCCGAAGGAGAAAATCGTTTTCTACGTGGATTCCGCATTCCCGGCAAAATGGCGCCCTGCAGTGAAAGAGGGTATCGAATACTGGAACAAGGCGTTTGAGGCGGCAGGCTTCAAAAATGCTATCGAAGCTCGTGATTATCCTACCGATGACCCGGATTTCGATCCCGATGATATCCGTTATTCATGTATACGCTACTGTGTGACTCCAACTGCCAACGCCATGGGTCCATCCTACACCGACCCTCGCACAGGTGAGATTCTCGGAGCTGACGTGATCTGGTATCACAACATACTTGACCTTGTCCACAACTGGCGTTTCACTCAGACCGGTGCCGTAGATCCCCGTGTCCGCAAACCGGTATTCGACGACGATGTAATGTATGAGTCACTCACTTATGTGGCGGCTCACGAGATCGGACACTGCCTCGGACTCATGCACAACATGGGTGCATCTTACTCCTTCACTCTCGACAATCTGCGCGACCCGGAGTTCACTCAGAAGCATGGCACCACCCCATCTATCATGGACTATGCCCGTAATAACTTCGTGGCTCAGCCGGGCGACCTTGAGAGAGGCGTACGTCTTGTGCCCCCACCCGTAGGTGTTTACGATATATATGCAATCAACTGGGGCTACCGCCTGATTCCCGGAGCCAAGACTCCGCAGGATGAGAAGCCGGTACTCGACGCTTGGATCGCTGAGAAGGCCGATGATCCTATGTATGAGTTCGGCGCACAGCAGTTCCTCGGGCTTATCGATCCCACCGACCAGACCGAAGACCTCGGCAACGACCATATAAAGGCCGGCGACATGGCTATCTCCAACCTGAAGATAATCATGGACAACCTTGAGGACTGGGCCGGAGAACCGGGTGAGGATTTCGAGCCGCTCGCCGACAAATATAAGGCAATGTGCACTCAGTATCTCCGTCACGTCGGCCACGTTTATCCCTACATCGGTGGCGTGGTGTTCAAAGAGATCCGCCAAGGTGAGAAAGGTAATCTCGCACAGCGTTCCTATATCCCTAAAGCTAAGCAGAAAGAGGCAATGAAATGGCTGCTCAACCAGGCTCGCACGAGCGACTGGATGGTGCCGGAGGCTCTGGTGGCCAAATTCGAGGAGCCTTACAAGTTCCGCGACAAGATGCAGCGCAACATCGTGGCGTCGCTTCTCTTCTCCACATCGCTGCAGCGCATCAAGGAGGGTGGCAACCTCGACCCGAAAAACAACTATACACTCCCCGAGTATATAGCTGAGGCTTATGACGGTATCTTCGATGCAACAAAGAAGGGGAAGAAGCTTGACCACACCGAACGCAACATGCAGCAGGCCGCGATCGACGTGATGACCACCTACAGCGGTCTGAAGCCGAAAGAGACAAAGAAATCCACAGCTTTCGCTGATGAGGCTGAGGAGCTCTCCGTGGTGGAGGAATATGCTCAGAGCGTAGCACTCTCTACTATTCCCACCATCCCCTGTGGCTTCTCCGCTTGTAACGCACATAATGATGAGGAGCACACATCTTTCTTCCGTCTCCTCCTCAATCAGGATCCCCTCCCTGCCACCGAGCTACGCCCGATGATGACATCGCTTCTACGCAAGACCCGCGACCTCTACAAGGCTCGCCGTGCCTCTGCCACCGATGCATCCACACGCGACTTCTACGACTATCAGATTCTCGCCATCGAGCAGACCCTCGCCGGAAAGTGAGCCCATATCCATTCTCATTCATAACTACTTAACACCTTTAATAAATGCGACACCTATTGTCTGTCTTCTCAATCTGTATGGCATCCATGACCATGTGGGGACAAACCGACTCCAACACGGTCACCGGAATTGTCACGGATGAGAAAGGGGAACCCCTTATCGGTGCCACAGTCAAGATCGCCGGCACCTCCATCGGTGTGGCCACCGATCTCGACGGTAAGTTTACACTCACTCTCCCCGCGAAAAAGAACAAGATCGATATCTCCTATGTGGGCTACACCACTCAGCACATTGAGGCCGCCCCGGGAGAGGCTCTCAAGAATATTGTGATGCAGGCCACCGCCTCCGACCTTGAGGAGATGGTGGTGATAGGATATGGCACAGCAAAGAAGAGTTCGCTCACATCCTCGGTAGAGATGATCTCCGGTGACGAGCTCGTCAAGATCCCGGCCATGAACGTCGATCAGACTTTGGCCGGTGCAGTTC
>CAMWZE010000103.1 GCA_947178685.1 uncultured Porphyromonadaceae bacterium | reverse complement strand
CTTTTGTGTGAGTGGCTTTGAGACGCAGATCGTCGGTTACACCGGAATAGGGCGATGTGCGATAAGGGTCGTAGTCCTCCTGAAACATATAGCCGAGATAGAAATTCCGATACTCCTCATTGGTCATGGTTGTATCGTTGCGTGTGTATTTAGCCATAAGTTTTGGGAAATAGAAGGGACTTGCGGGATCCAACGTCTCCTTCTTTATCTTTTCGAGATCGGGTTTCTCCACCACGATTTTCCTCTTGCTGGAGGCGTCAGCTGTAGGCACGGAGGTCTGTGCGACCGACCGATATGCCGGCACGGCAAGCACGACAGCCACTATAAGCGGGATGGAGCGCTTTATAAAGGAAGATATTTTCAGCATCTTGAAAATTCAGTTTACATTATTATTTTACCCTTGGCCATATTGGTATAAGGCAAGAGCGAGCACCGCCACAACTCCGAACTGCATCACAGTGACCGCAATCGGGAATGCTTTGGCAAGGAAATATTTGAAGAAGTGGCCCGAGCCGCTGCTCACAGGCATACCTTCGGGGGTGTTGGTGTAGAGGAGAAATCCGAAGTAACAGCCAAGTGCCGTGGCGACAATCATAATGCCGTAGACCAGACTCAGGGAGGAGGCGAATGTAAAACCGAGCAATCCCACAGCCATTCCTGCAAGGGCGCCGATAAACATGTAGCCCGCTCCTTTGGTGGTGAATCGGAGTGGTTTGGGCTGCATGATTGTGGCTACGGTCACAACGATTGTGATGGATAACCATGCAAAGAGTATGGTAGAGTTGACGGGGAGCAACGGATAGCCTTCCGCCGTGGTGGCACAGCTTATTGACAGCAACGCCAGAAAGGATAGGACGGGGGCGATTACAATGCTCCGCCATATGCATGCAGACGCTGCTATAAAGAGCAGACACGATAATATGATTAATAGAGTCGCCATAGGTTTAATGTGTTTTTCCCATTACGGGAATAAGAACTTCCCACTACGTGGTCAGGAAGTCGCGTAAAGCCACCTCCTATAATAATAAAAACACCTGAGAAGGGAAAAAGTATTTATCTACTTTCCGGTTTATGCATCATCACCCGACCATGGAGCTGAATAATTGCTTGAAGTCATGGGGCCTATGGGACCTTCGGAGATATGAGGTATTGTTGTTGTGGAAGCCGGTTTGGAGTCGGTTTTTGGAGTAGTCTCCGGTGCCGATTGGTCACGGGTTGTGGCACTGTCACTTTGAGCTGTGGCGGTGTGCTTGTTCATTTCCGGATAAACCACACGGGAATGGTAGATGGTGGAGAGACGTTTCTTGAAAGTATCTTTCACCGTCTCTACATCGCGGAAAGATATGGGAGCCTCCTTTAGGAGTCCGTCGGCAATCTGGGTATCGATTATCTTGTCTACAAGATTGTTTATGGCCTCGGGTGTATAGTCCTTAAGGCTTCGGGAGGCGGCTTCCACTGAGTCGGCCATCATAAGGATCGCTGTCTCTTTCGATTGAGGGTTGGGACCGGGATATTGGAATTTAGACTTGTCGATCACCACATCGGGATTTTCATTACAAGCTGTGTTGTAGAAATATTTTGCCAGTCCCTTGCCATGGTGTTCAGATATGAAAGATTTCACCAATGTGGGAATCTTCTCTTTTGAGGCTATAGCGAGGCCGTCGGTGACGTGCGAGATAATCTTGTGGGCGCTTGTCTCCGGGTCAAGCCCGGCGTGAGGATTCACGCCATGCTGGTTTTCGGTGAAGAAAATAGGGCTCTTCAGTTTGCCGATATCATGGTACAGGGCGCCGGTACGCACAAGAGTGGTATTTGCACCGATGGCACGGGCAGCCTCTGTGGCCAGAGTAGACACTTGCATGGAATGTTGGAAAGTGCCGGGGGCATCCTCGGCAAGCTGACGCAAGAGGGGGCTGTTGATGTCGCTTAGCTCCACCAGGGTCACGGTAGATGTGAACCCAAAGAGCTTCTCAATCACAAGAATGAGCACATAAGCGAAAGAGAGAATCACCGAGTTGATTGCGAAAGTGCCCAATATTCTCCAGGAGAATCCGGAGAGGTCGCCTGTCGATATAAGGGAGATAGCTGCATAAGTGAGGGCATAGGCTATGAAGGTGAAGAGGGCGGTGCGCAGAAGTTGTGAGCGTCGGCTGAGCTGCCGTATGCTGAACGTGGCGATGAGTCCCACACTCAGTTCCATGAATATGAAAGAGAACTGATAAGTGGCCACCAGAGCAGCGATCATCACAGTGGTGAGCAGTGTGAAAATAGCGGTGCGGGAATCGAAAAACACCAGAATTATCACAGGCACCGCAGCAAAGGGCACAAGGTAGATTCCAAAAGCGAAATACTCAAACATAACGATCGCGAAGATCACGAAAAGAGTTATGAAAGAGATAAGGAACGACATTTTCCGCAAATCGGAGAAAAACTTTGATCTGTAAAGACTCAGGAAGCCATACAGCAGGCAATATACAAGGATTATGTAGAGGGCCTGCCCCATAAGGAAGTAGGTGTGGCTTCGGCTGTCGGCCTGACGGGTGGCCTTCATGTCGAGGTAGGTGTTGAGATTTGTGAATATCTGCGGAGTGATAATCTCGCCACGGTCGACAATCCTTTGGCCTTTCTTGATTACACCCATGGCGCCGGTGACATTGAGATATTCCTGACTGCGATACTTATAGTCGGTCACGGTGTCGATCACCACATTGGGTATAAGACTCATGCTAAGGGCCTTGCTTATTTCAGCAGGCATTTTCCCATGCTCATCCTCATATTCGTGATTATAGATAGAGTCGATATAGCCGAATGCACGCGCCGGAGAGAGCATGTGGGAGGCGCTGATTGTAACTACGGATTTTGCTCCCTGATTGTCGGTAGACTCCACCAGGCGCAGCTGATTCTCATTCTGAGAATGCAGTTTATCATACACGTTTGCATCGAGGAGTCCGTCGGCATAAACCTGCTTCATCAGCATCAGGAGGAGATTCTTCTCGATTGTGGAAGTGTGATGAGTGATGATATGGTTGAAGCGGTCGATATTCTCCTGGGCGACATCGGGGAGCCGCTTCACGAACGGAATAAAACGACGGTCGATACTGTCGCGCATCTTTCTGGCCGATGCGGAGTCGCGCAGTATGGGGGTGTCGAAATCAGCAGTCAGCAGAGGATACTTCCACGGTTGGTTCTGTTCGAAAGAATAGCTCTGATGGTCGGCACGGGGGAGCATCAGGAGGATAAGAGTGACCGACACAAGGGCAAGCCAGAGTCGGAACATGTTGTTGAGTAAGAATATATTCTTAAGCATTATGAGTCTGGTTAAGTATAGGTCTTATGATATGCGCCGGGCGAATTTCACATCCTTGATTTTTTTAAGGGTTTCGCAGATTAAGTCAACTGTTTCGGCACTGTCAACCTGTACGGTAATCTTGCAATCAAACACCTCATGACGGGCCTCGATATTGAGGGCGCGGATATTGATTGAGAGCTTCCGGGTGAGTGTGCTTACAATCTCCTCAAGTATTCCGATACGGTCGAGCCCTTCGGCAGAAATTGTGGCAATGAATTTTTCGGCGGTGCCCCCCCATTTTGTGGCTACGAGCCGAGGCCCGAAAGCACTTTTCAGACGCATGGCGTTGGGGCAGTTCACCTTATGGACAATCACATTCTCATCATCGTCGACAAAGCCGAGCACCTCGTCGCCCGGGAGAGGATTGCAACAGTCGTCGAGACGGTAGTTGGGATTCTTCTCGTCAGGATGAAGCACATATATCTTCTTCCTGTCCACCGTCTCACGTACGGGTTCTCCCGCTTTTTTCTTGGAGGCGAAAGGATTCCGCAGGATCTTGCTGAAAAACGACTTCTTGTCGGGAATGAGGTTACTCATCTCCTTTGACGTAAGATTGATGGTGTCGTTGCCGATCATAGAGAAGAGCTCGTCGCGATTGCGCAGATGGTAGTTGGCCACAATCTTAGTTATGATCTCATTTGAAGGGGTGATTCCGAGCTTCTCCAGGAATGCGTTAAGAATTTCGCGACCTCTCTCAATCTGGAACTTCCGGTTCTTACGCAGGAAAGCACGAATCTTGCTTTGAGCCTTGGCCGTGTGGCACGACTTCAGCCACTCCGGTTTAGGCTCCTGTGCGTCGGAAGTGATGATCTCTACCTGGTCGCCACTCTCCAGCTTGTGGGAAAGGGGCACAAGCCGATGGTTGATCTTTCCGGCCATGCAATGCATGCCCAGCTCCGAGTGGATGGCGAATGCAAGGTCGAGCACGGTAGCTCCGGCCGGCAAAGTGCGTAGATCACCCTTTGGAGTGAAGACGAAGATCTCGGTGGCGAAGAGGTTTAGTTTTATTGTGTCGAGGAAGTCGATGGCATTCGGCTCCGGATTAGCGAGAATATCCTTAATGGTATTGATCCAAGTGTCGAGTTCCGTCTCATCTTCATGCACCCCGGTCTTATACTTCCAGTGGGCGGCATATCCGAGCTCGGCAATCTCGTCCATTTTTCTGGAACGGATCTGCACCTCTATCCATTTGCCTTCGGGGCCCATAGCCGTGAGATGCAGCGCCCGGTATCCGTTGGCCTTTGGAATGCTCGTCCAATCGCGGAGCCGGTCAGGGTGCACCATATGTCCGTCAGAAAAGAAAGTGTATATTTGCCAGCACTTGATGCGTTCCAGAGCGTCATCATCGTTGTCGAATATCACTCTCACGGCATATAGGTCGTAAATTTCCTCGAAAGGCACTTTCTTAGTCTCCATCTTGTTGAAGATAGAGTAGGCGCTTTTCACCCGGGCCTTTATCTCATACTTGAATCCCGCCTCATCGAGCTTCTCACGCACCGGTCTTACAAACTCCTCGACGATACGCTCGCGTGCATCAGACGTTTCGGAAAGACGCTCCGTGATCCATTCATATTTCTTAGGGTGTTCATATTTGAAAGAGAGGTCTTCGAGTTCTTGCTTAATCTTGAAAAGTCCGAGCCTGTGAGCCAGAGGGGCGTAGACGTAAAGTGTCTCACCGGCAATCTTGAGCTGTTTTTCAGGCCGCATCGACCCGAGAGTGCGCATATTGTGAAGTCGGTCGGCAATTTTTATGAGCACTACCCGGATGTCGTTAGACATTGAGAGCAGGAGCTTGCGGAAGTTCTCCGCCTGCAAAGAGGACTGTGTGCCGAATCGGCCGCCGGAAATTTTTGTAAGGCCCTCCACGATATCGGCGATTTTATTGCCGAATACAGCCTCGATATCCTCACGGGTGAATTCGGTGTCTTCGATCACGTCATGAAGGAGAGCTGCACATATTGAAGTGGATCCGAGGCCGAGCTCAGAGATAACGATCTTTGCGACGGCGATAGGATGCAAAATATAAGGCTCACCGCTTCGGCGGCGCACGCCTTTGTGAGCCTCTTTAGCGAAGCGGAAAGCTTTGTCGATGATTTCTACCTTCTTTCGGTGGTTGCTTGCCAGGTATGCCCTGAGCACATCCTGATAGGCCTCTTCCACCATGCGGTCTTCCTCTACAGGTGAAGTGAGCAGGTTGTCAGTCATAGAGAAGAAATTGGATGTAATATGGGCGACGTAGAAGTGCGTCGGTATAATGAACACAAATTTAGGTAAAAATATTGGTAAATCGGGCTAAGAAGTCGAATTTTTTTGTAATTTTGTGTGTATGAAAAATATTATATTCGATCTCGGCGGTGTAGTAATCGATCTTGACCGCCAGCGTGCGGCCGATGCTCTTGAAGCACTCGGCATTACCGACGCGCCCGCTCTGCTTGGAGAATACGAGCAGAAAGGTCCGTTCCTGTTACTGGAGAACGGCAATTCGACTACGGCCGATTTCTACGACAATATGCTTCCCCGCTGTAGAAAGGACACCACTTGCACAGAGATTCGAGATGCATTTGAGCGCTTTCTCGTAGAGATACCCATGGAACGTCTTCAGGCCATTCGCTCCCTCAGGGAGAAGGGTTTTCGTCTATATGTGCTCTCCAACACGAATCCCTTGATGTTCAATCATTGGATCGACATGGCATTCCGTCAGGAGGGACTCACTATGAACGACTACTTCGACGGGATTGTGACCTCCTATCAGGAGAAGAGATGCAAGCCCGATACCGAGATTTTTCATAATGTATTAAACAGTAATAAGCTCGCCCCCAAGGAGACCCTCATGCTCGACGACTCGGCCAAAAACTGCGAGAGCGCACG
>CAMWZE010000102.1 GCA_947178685.1 uncultured Porphyromonadaceae bacterium | reverse complement strand
TAGAGCAACAGCCTTCTAAGCTGTGGGTCTTGGGTTCGAATCCCAACCGGATCACAAAAAGGTCACAAATTCGTAATGTTTTTGTGGCCCTTTAATATTTCAATATACTTTATTCCAACAGGATATGCTTGGTGGCTCTCTCATTGTCAAACATTTTGGGCCCTTAAAATCAGCTGAAATGGGTTTCATTCCAATGTGTGATGGAGAATATTTTACTAATGGAGAGATTGATATCTTTGATGCACTACCCAACAATGTGCTTCACGGAATAGATGGGAATCTTTTCTTTATTGATACAATTTGTCTTCCATCTGATGATAATTATTTAGATACTTACAAATCCAGATCACCTAATTGGAAGTGAATAGTGGGATACTTGACAGAATGCGTTTCAAAGATAAGCAAGTAGCTACATATAATTAACGTCATAATGGATGCGAAATTCTACGGATGAGATCTGCATCGGATTTGAGGGAGTAATTTACTGACATTATGACAGAAAAGCCGAGGCAGAGGTCGCCGTAGAATGTAGCAGTCATATGATCATTAATTGTTAGTGGCTACTTATTGATTCTCTCAATGAATGGTTTACTCCCAGATTGAGTCGATGTTGAATACCTCAAGCGATGTGATGGTGACGCGGTTGCCGTGGAAAATGAATTCATCGTGTCCGTTATCGTGACGCTCTCTTCCCATTGAATAGGAATAGAGGCCCCCATCGATAAATACCTCGATCGACGTGCGGTCGATGAAGATGTCGGCTGTAAGTTCTGTGCTTGTGGGATCCTGTGGGGAGTAGAACCATCCGTTCACGGTGGTACCGTTGAGGTCGTAGTCTACAATATTCTGTCTCCCGAGAGAGATACGTGCATCTGTGGCATGAGACAACTTCATTGTCACGCGTACACGTAGACAATCCGGATTAGCAAACCCTCTCATCGCCTCATTAGCCTCTTGCTGAGTGAGATTTTTCCAGCTGCCGGCAAGGGTACAAAGTGTCTCGACCTCCTTCACCGGCTGGCTCACTATACGCACACCATCCTTGGTGGTTCGTAGTGTCAATTCTGTGGGAAGTAGCATCATGCCGTTGAAATTCATACCCGGATGTCCGATACGCGACCATCCTATCTGAATGCGACGTCCATCCTCGGCCGGAATATTGTTGAAGGTTTGAGCAGCATATATAGACCCTCTTGTATAGCAGTGTTTACCGGAAAGCGGAGTGAAACGCTCACCGTCGAAGTTACCGAGCATATATGTGCCGGATGCGCCATACATGACCCATAATTTATGGTTGTCGTCGTTATCCACAGGAAGTTCAAACAGATCCGGACACTCCCAGAATCCCCCGATATGGCTCTTGTATGCCCAGTCTTTAAGATTATCAGAGGTATAGATAGAATGACCGTCACGCTCGTTGAGCACCATCACCCAATGGTCGCCATATCGGAAAAGCTTAGGATCGCGGGTGTCATGTGAATCCCATATATCTTTGCTGTCAATCACCGGATTCCCCTTGTATTTTGTGAAAGTGCGCCCATTATCAAGGCTATATGCCATGCATTGCACCTGGCGGTCGCCGGTCTCGGCTGTATATGCCACCACCATCGGAGGATTCTTCTTGCTGCCGAAGCCCGATGTATTGTCATAATCAATCACTGCCGAGCCTGAAAACATGGTGCCCATATCATCGGGATGCAGTGCAGTAGGGAGTTCCTTCCAATGTATCAGGTCATTACTCACAGCATGCCCCCAATGCATATTCTCCCAATCACGTTCATAAGGATTGTGCTGATAGAAGAGATGATATTCACCGTCGTTATAAATCAATCCATTCGGGTCGTTGATCCAACCCCTACGAGTGGTGAAGTGAAACTGTGGGCGGTTATTTTCATGATATATTATATTGGCATCGGGGATATCATGTGCAAGTATTATATTCTCTACTCCTTTCACATCGTCCGGATATGTGATTTTGAGTTTCTTCCCTTTCAGGTCAGAGACATCCTTGAAAACCCAGTAATCAGGTTTACCATCTGTGAGACGCACATTTATCGGCATTCTCTCCATCCCCGGAGCCTCCATAGTGATACGCACACGGTCATGGCTATGCGAAACAGGAATGTGAAGGAAATTATCTGTGATCTTGATTTCTCGCTCAGCTGCTATTACAGGAAGTACAGTGAGCATTGTCACAATGGTAATGTAATTTTTTAAATAAGTTTTCATAATGTAGTTATAGCTATTGGTGGGTTTTGTAATATGGAGATAATTCGGTCAGTATGAGGAGCTTTTATGCGGATAGAGCAGGGGCTCTGATTTCGTAGTTGATTACAAAATTAGGAATATAAAAAATGTGACACTATAAAAAATCGTACACATACTATAAAATTTGAGCGAATTCGCAATAATCCCACGTAATTGAACAGCAATTTGTATTATATAGAATCTTACTGACTTAATTTTGTTGTAAGTGAATGTAAGTGGACGTTACCGGAGCATGCCGAGTAGTTGATGGACCGGCTCGTCCGGAAAGCGAAACTCCTGCCGTTTGCAGCCAACCATATTATAGTGCTTGTGCTGTTCTTAAAATCTACGCCGGTTGACTTTGAACAGATGGATGCTTCCGGCAACCAAGGGCTCCTTATGCTTCCGGAAGATATCTTACGTCTGTCATACCGATAGTGTTACGGTTTGGATGAGTCCTTACCGGTCAGTGGGTTTTGTCGCCGGCGAGGATAACCTCTATCGGGAGGGAGGTAAACCAGATGTTGTAACTGTAATGGTTGTTGGCACTCTCCTCTGTGAGGATACCGAGCCGACCGTCAGGAAGTATTGTCATCGATGAATAGGCACTCGGCATATTGACAATCGTCTTCTTTATGGGCCATGTCTTTCCATTGTCGTCACTTACATATACAGCCACATTGTTACGTCTCTTCGGATCACCGGGGAGCGATTGCAACAGATACTCTTTGCCGTCATGAGTGCAACGTATGATGTCGCCGTTGCAGCGAGGATCGGGGAGATCCTCTATCGGCATGGGATCAGTCCAAGAGACTCCGTTGTCGCGTGAGTAGGAAAATTTGCGCAACGATCCGAAGCGATTGCGAATGCTCATTATCAGTGTTCCGTCGGCAAGCTGCACCACCTTGCTCTCATCACCGTCACATGTGGCGGGAGTGTCAGAAACTTTCCATGTATTGCCTGAATCGTCGGAATAGATGGCATATACCTTAAATTTGGGATTGCCTTCCTCTCTGGTAACCAGGGCAAACATGATTCTTCCGTCCATAAGCTGCGTGGCTGCTCCGGAGGAGGCGAAAGCACTTGTGCATTTTATTGGTTGCACGCCATAAGGATCGGTGGTGAGAATCTGAGGATTTATGTCAACGGGTTTTCCCCAAGTCACACCGTTGTCTTTGCTCCTTGCCACGCTGATATGTGCCGGTTCCTTTTGCCAAAGTCCGTTGCCATGACTGAATATTGCAAGAATGTCTCCGGAGGTACGATCCGTCACAAGTGCGGCATCGCCACAGCCCCCGATCTCATCGTGAGCCGCCACTGTAACATAATCGCTCCATGTCTTACCACCGTCGGTGCTCCGACGTGAAACAATGTCAATCTTTGCCGGGAGGTCGCCGTTATGTTCGATACGTTTGTCGGCAACAGTCACTAAAGAGCCGTCTGCGGCTGTTACGATTGCCGGGATACGGTAAAAGCTTGAATTGTAGTCACCCGGACAGTAAACGAGCGATCTCATGATGCCATCGTTCCAAGTCTCTACATGTTTCTGTTGCGCTTTTGACGTATATGTGATGCACATTGCCATACAGCAGATCACACCTGTAAAAATTCGTTTTGAATATGATGTCATGGTTATCTGGAGGTAAATTTTTGCAAATATAATGAAGTTTCTTGGAATTTCTATCCGCCGGCCATTGCGTTCTCAAGCTTTAGAGAGTCGGTGATGAATGAGTCAAAGGTTTCGAGAATGTCACGGAGCGACGTGAGGGAGTTCTCCGTCTGCTGGTTATATAAGGTTCCGCTCATTCCGCGGCTTTCAAGCCTTCCTTGTAATGCACCGCTCACCCCGCTCACATCCTCCATCATCTTCATCTGAATGTCGAGCAACTCCCCGATGCCAATGTTCATTGTGTTGCCGCTCACCTGTTGCGGAAGGGGCACCCCATTCTTAGCTTTGTATACAATCACTCCATTGAACCGCCCCCACTGGTCGGCAAGCTCATGGATAGATGAGTCTTCGGGGATAGCCTCTTTCGGAAATAGCAGAACGCCCTTGGCTGAGGCGCGTATCACCCAGTCATAAAGTGTGATGAGACGATTGGTATATCTTTGCTGATCAATCAAGTCGCCCACGAAGGAATGTATCTCCCCATCTATGAAAGGATAGACGGTAAATACGAAAGGATGGCCTCCATGACGGTAGGGCGAAAGACCCTCCCGCAGTATTTCTCCCTCCTGAGTGACATAGGCATATTTCCAGACATTGTCGGCCAGCCATTTGTCACCACATTTCCGAAGCGTGGCTTCCGAGCGCCATATCTCTGCACATTGATATGTGTGCGGCCCTCAAGTTGTTTCTCAAGGCGACGGTATTCCTCCGGAGAATTGGCAAAGGCTGCACAGAACTTGTCGGCACTCAATTCATGCAGCTGTCCTATGACAGTGATGTCGGTTCCTCTCACATCGCGTGCCGAGGGATCATAGAAAAATGTCTCGGGGGAGACAGATTCGGTCCAGATGCCATGCACTCCGTCGCGACTGCCGAGCCATTTACGATGAACAATCATTCCGGAGATAAGGAATTCCTCCATTCCTCGGGCGTATAGAGCGGCCATTCTGTTGAGGTCGGCCCGTTCCTTATCGGCTGGAGACCATGTTTCCATCTGCTCCTGCAGACGAGTCCGGAATACTCCGAGCACATTTCTTACCAGGCGTCGTATCAGATTATTCTTAAGAGGTATGTTTCCTTGCGACCGGATATATTGCTCCTCAGTCATAACCAAGCCATTCGCATCAATCTCATCGTTCCATTGCCGTCCGTAGGCATAATCTTTGTTACGTCGGCGTTCGAGGCGGAATTCGCGGCCTGCGTTGTGGCAGGCCATTGCAAGAGACAGGAGTCTTTCTCCACGCTTATTGGTGCTGTTGGTATTCATAATTTAGAGATTGATATTGATGATTTTGTTCGTAGCTACTTATAATATACCTACAAAGTTGCCTATTCCGGTTTGGTTAAGAGTGTTATTCTGCACATTCGGCAATAACGGTGGTGCCGGTCAGGCCTGAGAAAGGAGTGACCATGCATGAGTTAGATGTGAATTATTGTGCTATTAGAAAAGGAGATTTGGTAACGGAGAAGGTGATTGTATGTTAAAATGCTGAAAAATTTCTCTAATTAGGGATAATTACAAAAAAAATCATTAAATTTGCAACTGAAAAGTAATCTGTAATTGTTACTACGACAAATGAAGATACGAGCGGACAAAGGAGTAGTCCGAGTCCGTAAATGCTTCTTTACAACAGAATGGACGGCTGTCCCGACAAGAGACACTCGTTCAGACCCAAAATGTGATAAGACAATTTCTAACTCTTAATTATATAATACAAACAGATTTTATGGCAAACATAGATTTGGCTCAGTATGGCATCAAAGATGTCAAAGAGGTGATCTACAATCCCAGCTACGAAGAGCTTTTCAAAGCAGAGACAGATCCTTCTCTCGAAGGTTTCGAGAAGGGTACAGTAACTGAACTCGGTGCTGTCAACGTTATGACCGGTGTTTACACAGGCCGTTCTCCTAAGGATAAATTCATCGTACTTGACGACAACTCAAAAGACAAAGTATGGTGGACAACTGAGGAGTATCCCAACGATAACAAGCCCGTGACCGAGGCAGCTTGGAAGGAGATCAAAGATATCGCCATCAACGAGCTCAGCGGTAAGAAACTTTATGTTGTAGACCGTTTCTGCGGTGCCAACAAGGATACCCGCATGGCTGTGCGCTTCATCATGGAGGTGGCATGGCAGGCTCACTTCGTGACCAACATGTTTATCGCTCCTTCTGAGGAGGAACTCAAAGACTTCAAGCCTGACTTCGTTGTTTACAACGCTTCAAAGGCTAAAGTAACCAACTTCAAGGAGCTCGGCCTCAACTCTGAGACTGCCGTAGTGTTCAACACTACTTCCAAGGAGCAGG
>CAMWZE010000101.1 GCA_947178685.1 uncultured Porphyromonadaceae bacterium | reverse complement strand
CCACCTGCCACCCTTCGCCATGTACGTGGCTTTCCCACGCTCGGACTACTATGGTGGCTCCGTTGCCATGTCGAGTATTCAGAGCCTACGCTCATAGCCATAAGGCTTCCCGATTTAGGCAATCTTCGCTTAGATATATAGCAACAAGCTCGGCATATTGTCGGATACGACTTTCGTTCTTTTGTCCGCTTATCGCGGTTGCAACGGGACTGACTCACTGCCACGCACGAAAATGCAGGTCGTGCGGGTGTCCCGATACGGCGTATGTAACTGCTTTCCGCCGTAGCCACTTCGAAGGCTGCTGAACTATCGTTCAACCAATCAGGCTTTATCCTCATGTACGCCATTCTTCCTCGCACCTCAGTCGCGGCTTTGCAGTTAGCCGACTCAGCACTTTTCAGACATGCTGTGTTCCCCCGTAGGCTTTCGCTGTGGGTTTCCCTGCCGAATCGTGAGACCCGACAAGTAAGTCTGATGGAAGTAGGTAGTATATTTGAGTCCATACCTAAATTATTGCTAAATAATTATTTACTATATATCCTATACGAACGCACGCATCTTGAAATAGACATTGAAGGCACCGACAAGCGCGATGACTGCCGCGATTGCCTTCATGAGGTTGGAGACCGGAGTCTGATAGGAGCTAACCTCAGTGGTAGCCTTTGTGAAACCTGCTGCGCCCTTGCTTGAAGCCATTGCCTCGCCTGCGAAGCATATCACGGCGCAAAACATCATTGCGATTTTTCTACCCACGCATGAGTTGAAGAACGCCGAGACCCCACGGTTGCAGACGTTCTTGATTTTCTGCAATATCTGCATTTTGTTCTGAAAAATATTATAGGTGTCAAGCTCAAGGAAAAGATGTCGCTAAAGAATCAGATGTCAATAAAGGAGCAGATGTCGCTAAAGGAACGTGAGTGTTTCAGGGATTAAAATGCAGGTTAACCGATGTCAGTATATTTAACCTCAATTATGGAATACCATTCTTATGATATCTAATTATGTCTAAGGCTCAATTGCCGTTAATCTTCTCTATGATCAAAACTGAGTCATGCGTGTTCCCAGACGTGTACCACTTGTCCGAGATCCGAGGAACGGTTCTCAGCCATGTTGTCGATTTCCTCGATAAGTTGCTCGACAAACAGACCGTCGGTCATGTAAGCCTCCCGGTAGCCGGGACGTCGGAAAGATTCTGCTTCCGGTTCAACTTGCTCTTCAGTCGACTCTTCGGTTGGATGTTCCGGCTCTTCAAATTCCTGTTGGGATTCCGGAGCAAAGTCGGTTTCAGATTCAGGTTCTTCTTGAACTTCCTGAACCTCCTGCGTTTCCTGTGTTTCCGGAGCAGTCTTTTCTTCGCGACTTACAAGAGTAGGCTTGAATGTACTTGCCTCGTCTGAGATGTCAATATCCACCTCATTATCTTTCTCCGAGTCCGCTTTTTCCTTAGCTTTCTGTGCCCGGATGTCGAGCACTATCATGACAGCGTAATACATCACCATCACGACTATCAGAAAAGTTATGATCTTATAATACATTGTCTTTATAATATTGTTGGGTTCTATTAATTTCCTTATTTTTATATCGGGAGGGGCTTAAACTTAAGGCCAAGGGATTCACCAAGAATCTCCTGACTCCGGCTTCTCTTTATATTAGGGGGATAGAACATCACATTTCTTTCCGCACCAATAATATAGCCTTTGCGTTTCATCCGGTAACGGAGTGTGATTCTCTTCCTGTTTGTCACCACTTTTATGTCTGAGACAGGTTCGAGTCCGAAAATTATGCGCCTACGTTCTCTCTTTACAAGCATTACACGATGCTTGGCGTTGAAATCCCTCATTTCCTGTTGGGTTCGTGTCAGACCCAAAGAAGCTGCGATTCTGCTTACAGTGGCTTTTGTAACTCCAATGTCCTGTGCGATTTTTTGCAATGACATTGAACGGAAGTGCGTTCGAACATGCTCCCTTCGCATCTTTTTCTTTTTATTCAAGCCCTTTTTCAAACCTAATCTTCTGGCATTTTTGATGAGGCAACGTTCGCTTATTCCGAAAAGAGTGCATAGCTCAGCGTTCTTCATTACCGGAAACAACTCTATCAAAGCCTGGTCCCTTTCTTCATTCCATTGCTTGCTCATCCTTTCACGACCTTTTGAAAAAGTGATTTCTTCTCTTTCTTGAACTTTACCATCCTATCAAGATAGGATTTGAGGAAAGCGTGCACAATCTTATTGACCAGTTCCGAACGGCACAGACCGTTGATGTCACAATCATCAAGGGTATCTGCAAGTTCACGGTCAATCTTGCACACCAATCTCATATCCTTATCTGTATCGGTCTTCTGAACTTCGGTAAGTTTAAGGAATACCTGCCAACAGTCAGAGGATGAATCTTCCGGAGAAAGTGGAGAAGAGGAAGGCGGATTCGGTTTTTGCTGTTCCTCTACATAGGTGACGTTAGTATCAGCGTCAGGGTCATTGATGCCTTCAAGAATATCATCAATGTCAGGAATTTTTTGTGTCATATATTATGTTTTTTACCTGTAATCAATTTCTATCGATATAGATGTTGTCAATCGTTTGCGAGTGTTTCACCTTTGGCATTAGTTTTGGTAGCATTGGCTCCTCGGAGTTTCTTAGCCTGCTTCTCCATTTCCTCACAATATGAGGAAAGATTGAGACCGGTCAGTTGCATCTCCCTCAACGGGTCAAGGGTGCCAAAAATGAATGAATAGATCTTGTCGAAAGATTCCTTCACCACTGGCAAACAGCGATCCACTGCAGCAACAGTACTTATACGTTCCATTAAAGCCCTCCAGTAGATATAATCTGTAATCTCGGCATAATTGGAAATCTTCTGTGTGGTAACTTTCCACGCCTCCTTATCCTTGGCTTTGCCTACTCGCTTGTCTGTATTGTTGGGAATGGCAAAAACTTTTGTTGACATCCTGTCTCCGGCTCTTTCCCTGAGTTTGGATACAAAAATCAGGAAAGCAAGAGTTGATGGAGAAGTCAGATCGTCATAGTGGAATGGACAGACCAAAACATCGGAATTGATGAGAAGTGTCGGCAAGCCCGGAGCCGTGAGGGTTCCTGCCGAATCAATAAGCACAACTTCCATTGAGGGGTCATTATATAGTTTCTCAATCATGGAAGCCATCTCATTATCATTTTTCGTTACCGCCGATATAACCTCGTATGGTATCTGGTTGCCTCCGTACTCCTTGATGTCCGCGTTACGGCGTTTTACAATGGAGTGTTGAAAATCGGCGTCAATCACTGTAACCCTTACCCCCTTTGAAAAAAGGTAGTTGGCGAAGGCAATGCAGAGGGTGGTTTTTCCGACTCCACCCTTCTGATTAGCGAAAGTTACAATGACCGGGGTTCTCATATACATTAATACTTTGGAATAATCACACTGCAAAATTACCTACCTCGCAACCGAGGGAAAGAAATGTGTTACAACTTTTATTTTAAAATGACTGAAAATTTATGTTTCCGGGTAAATATTATCCCAGAATCTTGGGATTATAAGATAAAGGTCAATAATATGTAACACCTAAAAGTCACTATTCTAACACCTCTATTAAAATGACTTACAGAAAGGAATGAATCATTATAAGAAAAATTTTAGCACCTATCAAATCACATCTTCAGGCGCTTTGATTCCTCTACACTGTCATAATCCGGATTATTTCCGACCTCCCATTCACGGTTATCAAAATGGCTGCCACCTCCGGCATCTCGTCCTTTTGGAAGTTTCTTGTCAGAGCCCTTCCCTCTGTTGTTATGATTCCGTTTCTCAAACTCCTCCCTCCGTTTACGGATATCCTCAAGCTGCTGCTCTTTATGCCGGCGACGGATGGCTTCAATGTCGAATCCTAAAGCAGAGAGATTAATAATCCTTGATTGCTTCATATTAATGGCATAGGTTTCGTTTCCGACAGTTCTTACAAAATACCCGGCCTTACGCAATGTACCTTTGACAGCAGTGATGCTCACATCTTCCTCAATCGCTCTCAGCAAATCCAAAAACTCCTGCGGAACTTCCTTACCGGCAGAGTCTAACTTGACAAGTTTCTCCGCGTCTTCATCCAGTTTGGCGAAATCACAGAGCAAAGATCGTTCAACCTCATTGGACGGTTTGAAACCCTCAACCCAATTTATGCTGTTGTTCCGTTTCAATTGCGAATTGACTTCCGGTTTCAGAGGTCTGGAATCGCCGTAAGCGTAAAGGGTTCCCCTTTTGATGTAGGCTCGATTTTTATAGAGAAGATTGTGAAGTTCGTGCTGAGTCAGCAAGGGATTAAAGAGTAGTAAATCATCAATGTATTTTTCCACTCTATCCATTCTTTCCTCCGGAGTAGCAAAATCGAGAAGCCGCTCAACCGATAGAAGCCGGTTTCCTTTAGTTACGGATCTAACTTTATGGTCAATGAGCATATAGCCAAACGGTGTGTCCTTCTTGCCGAAGAAAACTATATCTATACCGAACTTGGATTTAAGGGTTTCCTTAAACTCCTCCTTATTGGAAGAAAGATCACGGTATTTTAGAAGAATCTGCCTTAGCATCTTCTGGTTATTTTTGGTTACATAATCATGTTCATATGGTGTAGCATGAGCCATCAACTCCTGAACATCCATCTGCTTTCTTATTCTTCCCCCGAACTTAATATATAAGGTGTCATTTTTCTGATAGGCTTCATAACCTAAAGTATTCAGGACAGCCTTGAACTGACCCACGGTGCTGAATGAGTAGGACAAAACTTTCTTCACATCCTCTTCTACCTTGTCAGCACGGTTAATCTTCATCAGGCGGTCGATGATTTCCTGCGACCGGCGCCGTTCATTGTCATGCGCTATCTTCTTACCGTCCGGACCGATTCTGGAAGTGACAATATGCAGATGAGTGTTGGCCGTATCACGGTGTGCATAGACAAGCAGGGGCTGGCCCGACTCCATATATCCCATCTCCTTTAAATAGGAGTGGGCGAAGTCGAGCAATTCCTCTTCCGTCATTTCATGCCCCTTGCAGGAAATGGCGACATGGAACTGTGCTTTCCTGATTCGTTCATTCTGCGAAGTGTACTCTTGCAGGAAAGCAATCTTTTCCTCGGTAGTCGGGATTCCAAATTGCCCGACAGGTCCGAAGTTAAGGATCTCGATAAGCGAAGCAACACCTTTGGCCACTTTCCGGTCATTATAACCGACAGCATGAAAGTTCGTGCTTCCCGGTAATATGGTTGCTATCATAATTGGAGAGTAAGATGATTGATAATACAGAACCCCATGATGTTGATAATATAGACCGAATAAATCTTGACAACTGAGATACCTAAGTGTCGGAGTATAGGAGTCATCATCATTTTTGTGTCTTGATTACTTTCTTAGTTATCTTTTCAAGTTCCGCTTTAAGGGATTCAATGGATGTAAGAGTTTCCGAGACTACAGGCATAAGCACATCCTTGATGTACGCGCCACTCAATAATCCGGCAACCGAAAGCTCGTTGGCTCTCTTCACCGATTGATTCAGATTTCCACCTGCCCAGGACAGCTGATTCTGACAATTTTGGTAATACTCACCCAGTTCATTTATCAACCGGATGTGTTCGCGAGCATTGACATTGGAATATTCGGACACAGCACACCTTATGTAATGACCTATTGAGCTGTAACCACTCGCGTTATTTCGGATCTTTTCAGCCTCTTCCTCAGTTAGCCGGATTTCAATTCTTCTGGTTCTTCTTCCCATATTTTCAGAAATTTTACTTGTAATCGGTCCTCGATTATCCTTTTTGCGCAGCAAACGGCGATGCAATCGCCCCGACGCATAGCGGACGGCAAGTCACCTTTTCGCCAGTACCAAGCTCCGCTTTGTACGGCAAAAGGTACAACTTGCTTGACAAATCCCGCAACGCAGTTCGCTATATATTCCGGGACTTTTAGTATCCCAAAATTACATGCTGCCCCGTAGCCGAGGAAAAGTTGTTACAATTATCTGACTCACCGAGAACATCAAATTTCCAAGTTTTCCGAAATATGGATTCAAGATATTTACAGTGTTTCCGAATATTGAGAATCTTAAACTCCCGATTCATATTGTTCTTAATTCCGAGTATCATTAGTGACGTAAATCATATATTATGAGATACTACAGTTTGTAGGTCTACAATTATCAAAATACAAAACTCAATGGAAAAGCAAGGGTGTCGAATAAAGGAGAATCAGAAGTTAAAGTAATTAAGACTCTTGAATAT
>CAMWZE010000100.1 GCA_947178685.1 uncultured Porphyromonadaceae bacterium | reverse complement strand
AGATGGAGAGGTGGACCATCTTAAGGCTCAGCGTGACACATATATAGATGAGCTTGACAAAATGCCTGCCGATGCCGTCTATATACCTGGTTTCAGTGTGCAGTTGGAAGAATTGATAAGCAACGCGGCAACTATTGTTGCTAATTCAGGAGGGGAGGAGATAAGAATACCTCACCTGATGAAGGCTCTTTTTGATCTTGAAGAATCAATGGCCTGTTTCCTCCTTCTCGATGCAATAGCCGGAGAAGAGGCATCTTTCATGAGCGAGCTTGTGAATCAATATGACCCCCTGTCAATGATTCTCGATTCCGTTGAAGGAGGGGATGTAAAGATGGATTTTATGGAAGATGAGCATCCCTCGGCACAGACCGACTGGAGAAATCTGGTGGTTTGTCTGAATGATAATATGGAGAACCGTAATCCACTCGTAGGTAGGGAAAAGGAACTTGAGAGCACCGTAATGACACTTAGCCGTAAGGATAAGAATAATGTGCTCCATATTGGAGAACCCGGTGTCGGGAAGACAGCTTTGGTCTATGGACTTGCCCGCCTGATAAATGAGGGGGATGTGCCCGAAGACCTCAGACAATCAAAAATCTATGGTCTTGACGTGGGCACACTGTTGGCCGGAACACAGTTTCGAGGTGATTTCGAGAAACGTCTCAAGATGATAATGGAGGGAATCAGCAGAGAGGAGAATCCAATTGTATATATCGACGAAATTCATAGTCTGGTGGGGGCCGGTGCCACCGGAGAGGGGGCTATGGACGCCTCCAATATGCTCAAACCCTATCTTGAAGCCGGGAAAATACGCTTCATAGGTTCCACCACCTACGATGAATATAAACGCTATTTCGCGAAGAACAAAGGTCTGGTGAGACGTTTCCGTCAGATCGATATTACCGAACCGTCGATAGAGGAGGCAATCGCAATTTTGCAACGCCTGAAGGAGCATTATGAGAAGTTTCATGGTGTGGTATATACCGATGAGTCGATACGCACAGCAGTGGTGGAAAGCGCAAGGCACATAAGCGACCGTTTCCTCCCCGACAAGGCAATCGACCTTATAGATGAGGCCGGCGCTTGGCGCAAGATACATCCGGGCGACAACGGCTCTATGGAAGTTGACCGGCATCTTATCACAGCTGTTTTAGCGAAAATATGCAAGGTAGAGGCTTTGGCCACACGAGAGGATGACAATGAGCGGCTTGCTACTCTTCGGGAACGATTGTCCTCTAAGGTGTTCGGTCAGGAGGAAGCAATAAGAGAGGTGACAGAAGCTGTGCAGATGTCGAAGGCCGGACTCACAGAGGAGGGTAAACCCTTGGCCTCTCTTTTATTTGTAGGACCAACCGGTGTGGGCAAGACAGAGGTGGCAAAAGTGCTTGCCTCTGAGTTAGGCATAGAGTTGCTCAGATTCGACATGAGTGAATATACTGAGAAACACACTGTGGCTAAGCTTATCGGTTCGCCGGCAGGATATGTCGGCTATGAGGATGGCGGTCTTCTCACAGATGCTGTAAGGAAGAATCCGAATGTAGTGCTTCTACTCGACGAGATAGAGAAGGCTCATCCGGACATCTACAATATTCTTCTGCAGGTGATGGATTACGCCCGCCTCACGGATAATAAAGGTAACAGAGCAGATTTTCGTAACGTGATTCTGATCATGACCAGCAATGCCGGAGCGCAGTATGCTTCCCAGTCGATGGTTGGTTTCGGTAGCTCCGTCACGACCGGTAGTGCTATGATGAAGGCAGTTAAGAAGACGTTCAAGCCGGAATTTCTTAACCGGCTTTCCGGCACCGTTGTCTTTAATGATATGAGTCGCGAGATGGCGTCGTTGATTCTCGACAAGAAGCTCAATCAGCTTCGCACCATGTTGAAGGCTAAGAGTGTAGAGATGGAACTTTCATCCGAGGCACATGAATGGCTGCTCGACAAGGGATTCACAAAAGAGTATGGAGCCAGAGAGATAGACCGTGTGCTTTCATCCCGGCTGAAGCCACTCTTGATGAGAGAGATATTGTTTGGCAAGCTGAAAGATGGTGGTAAAACCTATGTTTCGATTGATGGAGATAAATTGGTTCTGTCATGATATTCGCATTAGATGAAGAGATATCATTTCCCGATCCCCGCTTAGGTGAGCCGGACGGACTGTTTGCCATAGGAGGCGATCTGAATATAGACCGTCTTCTATTGGCATATAGTTACGGCATCTTTCCGTGGTATTCTTTTCGTGATTCGGATGAACCTATGTGGTATTGTCCGATGGAGAGATTTGTGATTTTCCCGGATGAGATTCATATAAGTCATTCCATGCATACGCTTCTGAATAAAAATCGTTATCGGTTGTCGGTCAACGAGGATTTCGAGGGTGTGATAAAAGGATGCAGCAAGTTGAGGTATGATATGGAGGGGGCCTGGCTCGGCGAGGATATGATTGCAGCCTATACCCGGCTACACGAGCAAGGCTTCGCCGCGAGTGTTGAGGTATGGGATGGCGATAGTTTGGTGGGTGGACTTTATGGGGTCAATATCGGCAAGGCATTTTTCGGGGAGAGCATGTTTTCACTTGTGCCCAATGCGAGCAAGTTGGCTTTGATCCATTTAGCCCGGGTTATTCAAGATAACGGAGGCGGACTGATCGACTGTCAGTTTGAGACACCACATCTCAAGTCGATGGGAGGTCGCTTCATTCCTTACGAAGAATACCTTCGCATCATACAGTCGTAATATCTGCCCCTTTTCCTCATGTTTCAACGGATGGCAGAGGTGGCTTTATCAAGCACTATGTCTCGATTGGGAGAGAAGTAGGATTTAGGAGTATCCTCAATGATGATATCGGGAATGATGCCAATTCCAACAAACTCAGTGCCATCGGGCATACGGTCATGTTTTGAGCAAATGTTAGCCCATATATCCTTAGTAAGTTGCACTCTCACTCCATTTCCGGTGCTTCCAGCGGATGGCGTTCCAATTATCATTCCACGCCCCATACCTCGGAAAAGACTGCAAAAATCCTCCGCTGCCGAAAATGTGGCACGGTCTATAAGGACTACCACAGGATTAAGATACGGAGTCTTGTCTTTGACGGGAGCCATCATTTCAGAGGGGGATTCAAATACTTCAGGCTCCATACCCCATGATGCGAAAGCCGGTTTGTAGAGAGGTGTTGTCCATGGATCGGTGGCTATAGAATCTGTGGTGAGATGACTGAGAATATAATCGGCATGACCGGAATTTCCCCCTTCGTTGCCTCTCAGATCTATCACAAGTCCGTTAGTTGAGAGCAACTGCCGGTATATGGAGTCAAAAAAGTTTCTGACATCTGAAGAGGCGAAGTTTTTGAGGGTTAAAAGACCGATATTTCCGGACACTACTCTAAAAGAATAATTTGAAGTAGCGTTATCTATTTCGGCGTTAGATTTACAGTCCCGAATCACTGTAACATCGTGGGAGTGTTTGCCGCCATCTGAGGAGATGGTAAGGGTAAGTTCACTGTTTTTCCGGCCATTTGAGAGACCATAACCATCAAATATGATATGATCGGCCCACTGTGGAGTAGAAGCGCTAATATATGGGAGCAATTCACGAGTGGCGAAATCACGAGGGTTCTCTCTGTTGACAGCGATAATTTCCATACCTCTATTTATACCCTTTTTCTCAAGCTCTTCATTATCAACAGACCGAATAAATACACGGTTGCCTAAAAGTACTGTAGAGAAAGCAGCATGGAAAGATTCACAGTCTTTATTAGTGCCATAGATGTAAGTGTGGCCATCTTTGCAAGAGGCAGCGAGTTTGCTAAGCAGACGAAATGATTCGTAATTATCAGTATGCTGAGACTCCTCCAAAGTGGCGTAATATGTGCTGTCAATTTCCGAGGCATTTCGGCTATAGAAAGGACTGTTGTATTTTAGCTCCGTGTGAAGGGTAGCCAAAGCTGCTTGCCAGTTGATTGACTTGGGGTGAGGAATATAAGTTTTTCTATCGGATGAGGAGGTCGTCACCGGAGCGTAGTAATAGTCACGAACAGGCCAGTCTTTGGGAATACAAACTTCATCTTCCACTTCGGCTCTAAGAAAGAAGAATGTATCCTTATCAGGCATAAAGTATCCGGCATAAGCGATGGATTTATTTTGATCAAGACCTTCCCGATGATTATCTATGCCTAACACGAAATCCAACTCTTCAGAACTATTATCGAAAGCTTTCAGTAGTCTCAATGCTTCTTCAGATGTGATTCCTTTAATAGCAAGACGTTCTCCATTGGTCCAACCAGCACCATCACCACGCTGAATGAAGAAGCCCTGGCAGTCTTTGCTGAAGCCCCCGGAATATTTGACATTTGTGGTCGTGACTCCACTGTAACCCGCCAGCGCGTGGAATATTGAGTCAAGTCTTTCAGATGCGTAAGATGTGATGGCTAAGAAAATCAGTAGGCTTAGAATAATTAATTTTTTCATGTCTGTTATTTTTATGGGATGTGATTGAGTGTTTGCCATTTCTGGGGTACGCAAATCTCATTCTCTACTGTAGCATGAAGGAAATTCAGCTCCTTTGTGGAGGGATTATAACCGATTATATAGAAGTGGGGTGTGGATTCGCTCTTTACCATTGTTTGCAATGTATAGTCGAAAACAGTGACGGGAATCGGCTTACCAATGAAATTCAGTATCAAATTCCTTAACTTGTCATATTCGGCACGTGATACGTCGAACAGAGTAGTTCGGACGCCTTTGGTCAAACCCTTTCCTCTTCCACGTTGAAATACATATCTTATACCCTTTTTTTCTCCGGTGTAGCTTACATTTGTTTTTTTACTTCTATGGCATTTTCTTATAAGGTCGAAAGCTTGGTTAATCGGTCGGAAATCAGGCGAGATATATTTACGATCTGTCTTAACTTCTTTGCCCCACTGTGCTGATACCCCATGTGACCCGAGATCAAATGCTAATATCTCTGTGCCATTTACAGTGACGCTCGTGGAATCAGGACTCCGATAGAGTGCGCCGGTGGATTTCTTGAAATCTGTAAGATTGAATGCGTTGAGATAATTATCCGTAAGCTTGATAAGGTCAACGGACTTTATGGAGTTTCGCGGAGATGAAAACTCAGTACGGTAATATTGAGTGCTGTTTGTATGGTCGAAATAATACCAGACCCGACGTTCTGCCATGGGATATTTCTCTATCATTCTTGAAAGTAATGCCGATGTCTCCGCATAAAGAGATGTGGACAGAAAGAGAATGAGTAAGGTAAGGATGGATCTCATTGGTTGGATTTTCACAGGTTAAAAAGGAGATTGCTGTTCAATAGAATTACGAATATCTTTACTGGAGTTGGCAAACTGCTCCATTCGCTCGGCTATATTGTCGATGCTCTCCGAATAAATAGCACTTTCGACCTTTGCGGAGTAGGATGAAGTTGTTTCAGTGTGGCTTTGTGATAGCATCAGACAAGAGACTCCTGTCAATACGGCTCCTATACAAGCTGCCACAGATATCCGTAGGAATGAGCGTTGTCGGCGGCGTTTTGTCTCTTGCGAGGCAATTGCGGCAAAGAAATCCTCTGTCGGCATAATATCACGATTGCGACTGTGCGTGGCTCGCGTGATAAGGAGGTCTATAAATTTATCATCCATTGTTAAGTATGTGTTGTTTGATTTTTTTTCTGATTCTTTGTAATCTTACAGCGAGGACGGGAGGTGACGCACTGACAATTTCGGCTATCTCTGAGAGTGACAGACCATCGTAGTAATATAGCTGTATTAGCTCACGCTCCGCATCGGAGCATTTATTGATGGCATTTTTCACAAGTTCAGTTTGGTCGCTCTCTTCACTGGTGGGAGCCGGTATATTTTCCGGAATTACTTCTGTTGAGAGCATTTTATTGCGTCGTCTTAGATCTGAAATGGCTGCATTGTGAGCTATTCGCATAATCCATCCTAAGAATGATCCTTTATCCGGTTGAAATGAGTCAATGGAGCGGAACACTTGCATTAGAACATCTGAAGTAACCTCTTCCGATTCCGACCGACAACCAATGATGTCATACACAAGTGCATATATACGTGGCCCGAATTCCACGGCTGTTTTGCGGAATCCTTCAGGCGAACCCTTACGAAGGAGGGCGATTATATGCTGCACATCATTTTCCATTCATTTTATTTATACGCATCTTTGGGGCAAGATATAACATACAATGATGATAATTTTTAATCAGGGGTGATTTTTTTGATGAGTATATGGC
>CAMWZE010000099.1 GCA_947178685.1 uncultured Porphyromonadaceae bacterium | reverse complement strand
GCATCATTCCCCTGATCCGTGCCGCAGAGAAATATAACCCCGCTCTCACTTTCTGGGCCTCTCCCTGGTCGCCGCCAAGCTGGATGAAGATCAACGGTGACTATCCCGTGGTAAGCAGCCACACAAACAACGCCGACCCTAAAATAGATTATCTGCTTTTCGGCTCAGTTGATGAGATTGACGAAGACGAGATGAAATTTCTCGGAGAAAGAGACAAACAGTTTCCGCGCCGTCTGGCCACTCAGGACTATTTCATTCAGGATCCTCGCTATCTTCAGGCATATGCCAACTACTTCAGTAAATTCGTAGATGCCTACAAGGAGCAGGGTGTACCCATTGATATGGTGATCTATCAGAATGAAGCATACAGCTATACGCCCTACCCGGGATGCGCATGGACAGCTGAAGGAACCGTGAAATTCAACCGCGACTATCTCGCTCCTACACTGAAGAAGAATAATCCCGACGTGCAGGTATATCTCGGCACATTCAACACCAACCGACAGGACCATGTGGAGAAAATACTCAGTGATGCAGATCTCAGAAATCAACTTTCGGGTCTTGCCTTCCAATGGGAGGGACGCGAGATTCTTCCGGCCATACGCGAGCAATATCCTGAGTTCAGCTATATCTGTTCGGAGAGCGAATGTGGCAACGGCGATATGGACTGGAAAGCCGGAGAACACACTTTCTTCCTTATAGCCGACAATATCGGCAAGGGCTGCGATGAATGGTATAACTGGAATTTCCTCCTACCCAAGAAAGGTACAAGCAAATGGGGCTGGAATCAGAATGCTCTTGTGGAACTTGACCCGCTGACCCGCTCCATACGATACACTCCTGAATATTTCGCCGTGAAACATTTCTCCAACCTTATTGAGCAGGGAGCGGAGATAGTAGGCTTTCAGCCTCGTGATGGTGGCGACACCACAATACTTGTGGCCAAGAATCCCGATGGACAATACATAGCGGTGGCCTGTAATTTCTCCTCATCACCCAATCCCGTGACAGTTCAGATCAATAAAAAGTATCTCAACGTTACCCTTCCTCCTCACTCGTTCAACTCCTTCGTGATAAAATAATCTCAAAACGCAATGCGGGCCGACGGTCTTGAACACCATCGGCCCGCATTATTTATTTGTCTATAATCTGATTTTCTTCTATTACTAAGAACTAACAACTGACGTTTTTAGAACTTATAGCTTACGTTGAGGAATACGGGAAGCGAGCCATAGTTCTTCATATACTGATACTTGAACTCAAGGCCGGCAGCCCAGTTGCGGTTGAATTCATACTCACCACCGATACCGATATTGAATACAAACTTGCTATGGTCTTCCTTATCACCGAAATATTCCGTATGCACATTGCCTATACCAAGACCGGCAGTCGGGTAGATATAGAAGCCACTTGACAGAGGCACCATGAAATCAACATTAGCCGTGCCGGTGAAAGTACTTACACCATTATCTTCAAAACCACCGTTAAGGTCAAGAGCGAGGCGGATAAGATCAGTAGCCGAATACTGAAGACGACCGCCTAACAGGAAGTTTGTAGGACTACCTTTACCTTCAATCACTGGCTGAACGCCTAAATTTACACCTACACCAAATTGTCCTGCATGTTGTGCGTAAGCACCTGTTGCACCGAGAGCGAGCAAAGCTGAAGCGAGTATAACCTTTTTCATAATTTTGATTGTTAGCATTGTTAATATTTACCCTCCGAGGAGAGACGTGAACTATTAGTAGAAAAAAATTTCCGACGTTCAGGCCGGGAATCGTTATCTGTAGACATAACGCCCGATAGCCTGTAAAGGTTGATAGACTATGACAAATTATTACATCCGATACGTAAAAAAGCGTTAAAAAAAGTTGGCTTTATCATCAAATTATAATAATTTTGCACATGAATCCCCACGGTATGCCCAGGCATGCCGCGATTCAGCATCTTTTAACCTAATTAAGGAAACAGACAACAAACCAACAACTATCAATAACAACTTAATTAAATCAAAAACTGCTATGTGGTTATCATGCTCATCTGTAGGACGTAAGTTCGTCATGGCCTTGACAGGCGCCGCGCTCGTCCTATTCGTCACATTTCACTGTTTGATGAACGCAGTAGCTATCTGCTGGCCGGCAGCCTACAACTCCATCTGCGAGTTCTTAGGCGCAAACTGGTATGCCCTCATCGCCTCAGCAGGTCTCGCCGCGCTCATCATCATCCACATCATCTACGCGCTGATTCTGACTATTCAGAACCGCAAGGCGCGCGGAGCCGACCGCTACTCTATCTCCCAGCGTCCCGCAGGAGTGGAGTGGGCCAGCCAGAACATGCTCGTTCTCGGCATCGTCGTGCTTGCTTTTCTTGTTGTCCACCTGATTCAGTTCTGGGCTAAGATGCAGCTCCAGGAGATCCGTGGCGCTGAGGAGGCTCTTCCCCCTGCCGCCGGCACTCTCTTCATTCAGGAGGCTTTCAAGCTCGTCTACACTCCGATTGTCTACATCATCGGTTTCATCGCTCTCTGGTTCCACATGAACCATGGCTTCTGGTCGATGTTCCAGTCTTGCGGTTGGACCAACACCGTATGGATCGAGCGTCTCAAGAAGATCGGATGCTGGTGGGTGTCTATCGTTGTAGCTCTTTTCATCGCTCAGGCTATCGTCTTCACTGTCAAGTCTCATCAGAACTACTACACCAACAACGAAGACCTCCGCGCACAGTATGTGGAGATGGTTGGTGAAATGTGCATGAAGGATTTTGGTCCCGATGCCGCACAGCTCGTAAATCAGATCAGCTCCATGCCTTACTCTGTAGTGGCAGAGCAGATTCCTCAGGCTGTTCAGCAGATGAACGCGCAGCTCGAGAACCCCAGCTTCACTGCTCAGATGGAGTCTAACCCCGATATGAAGAAACAGTTTGAGACTCAGCTTAAGATGTTCTCAAGCTATAAGGTGCTCTTCGACTATCTCAACGGCAATGTCGTTGAGGAGGTGATTGAAGAAGTGGCCCCCGAAGCAAATCCCAACCCTGCAAACTAATTTAGCGCTATGGCAAATTTAGATAAAGTCAAAGTAATGAATCCGGCCGATTCCAAGATCCCGGAGGGTCCTATCGCTGAGAAATGGACCAACTACAAAGCTCACCAGAAGCTTGTGAACCCCGCCAACAAGCGTAAGCTCGACGTGATCGTTGTCGGAACCGGCCTCGCCGGCGCATCTGCCGCCTCTACCCTCGCAGAGCTCGGATTCAACGTGCTCAACTTCTGCATCCAGGATAGCCCCCGTCGCGCTCACTCTATCGCGGCTCAGGGTGGTATCAACGCTGCTAAGAACTATCAGAACGACGGCGACTCAGTATATCGTCTTTTCTACGACACCGTGAAAGGTGGCGACTACCGTGCCCGTGAGGCTAACGTGTACCGTCTCGCCGAGGTGGCTAACAATATCATCGACCAGTGTGTGGCTCAGGGTGTGCCTTTCGCTCGCGAATATGGCGGCCTTCTCGCCAACCGTTCATTCGGTGGCGCTCAGGTGAGCCGTACATTCTATGCCAAAGGTCAGACCGGCCAGCAGCTCCTTCTCGGTGCTTACTCTTCTCTCAATCGCCAGATTCAGCTCGGCAAGGTGAAGAGCTACAACCGCTACGAGATGCACGATGTAGTCCTCATCAAGGATAAGGATGGTGTGGAACGTGCCCGCGGCATCATCGCCAAGAACCTCGTCACAGGCGAGTTCGAGCGCTTCGCAGCCCACGCTGTGGTAATCGCTACCGGCGGTTATGGCAACACCTACTTCCTTTCCACCAACGCTATGGGTTGCAACTGCTCCGCAGCTATGGCATGCTACCGTAAGGGTGCATACTTCGCAAACCCCGCTTACGTACAGATCCACCCCACATGTATCCCCGTTCACGGCGACAAGCAGTCTAAGCTTACCCTTATGTCTGAGTCGCTCCGTAACGACGGCCGCATCTGGGTTCCGAAGAATATCGAAGATGCCAAGAAGCTTCAGAGAGGCGAGATCAAGGGCAGCGACATCCCTGAGGAGGAGCGCGACTACTATCTCGAGCGTCGTTACCCCGCATTCGGTAACCTCGTGCCCCGCGACGTTGCTTCCCGTGCAGCCAAGGAGCGTTGCGACGCCGGCTTTGGTGTAAACAACACCGGTCTCGCTGTGTTCCTCGACTTCTCTGAGGCTATCAACCGCCTCGGCATCGATGTGGTTCGCCAGCGCTACGGTAACCTCTTCGACATGTATGAGGAGATCACCGACGTTAATCCCGGTGAGTTCGCCCGTCAGGAGAATGGCGTGAACTACTACAACCCGATGATGATCTTCCCCGCAATCCACTACACCATGGGTGGCATCTGGGTAGACTATGAGCTTCAGACCTCTGTCAAGGGTCTCTTCGCCATCGGTGAGTGTAACTTCTCCGACCACGGTGCAAACCGTCTTGGCGCATCAGCCCTCATGCAGGGTCTCGCCGACGGTTACTTCGTGCTCCCCTACACTATCCAGAACTATCTGAGCGACCAGATTACAGTGCCCCACTTCTCTACCGACACTCCGGAATTCGACGAGGCTGAGGCCAAGTGTAAGGCTGTGCAGACCAAGCTCATGAACATCAAGGGCAAACGTTCTGTCGACTCTATCCACAAAGAGCTCGGCCACATCATGTGGGAGTATGTAGGTATGGCCCGTAACAAAGAGGGTCTCGAGACAGCTCTTGCAAAACTCAAGGATCTCCGCAAGACCTTCGAGACTGAGCTCTTCGTGCCCGGCACTGCCGAAGGAATGAATGTGGAGCTCGACAAGGCTTTCCGTCTCCACGACTTCATCACCATGGGTGAGCTTATCGCTTACGACGCACTCAGCCGCAACGAGAGCTGTGGCGGCCACTTCCGCACCGAGTATCAGACTGAGGAGGGTGAGGCCAAGCGCGACGATAAGGACTACTTCTACGTAAGCTGCTGGGAGTATGAAGGAAGCGACAGCAAAGCTCCCGAGCTCATCAAGGAGCCTCTCCACTACGAGGCTATCAAGGTTCAGACACGTAACTATAAGTCATAAACCGGGACACATTCCCAATAACTGTAAGAAATTTCAATTATGGAAGAAAATGTAATGAAAGTCAACCTCAAGGTTTGGCGTCAGGAGAATGCCAAAGCGCAGGGCCGGTTTGAGACTTACGAGAATGTCGAGACCACCCCTGACACCTCGTTCCTTGAGACTCTTGACATCCTCAACGAGCGTCTCGTAGAGGAGGGTCAGGAACCTATTGTGTTCGACCACGACTGCCGCGAGGGTATCTGCGGTATGTGCTCACTCTATATCAACGGTCACCCCCACGGTCCCGCCACAGGCGCCACCACTTGCCAGCTCTACATGCGTCGTTTCCAGAACGGCGAGACAATCACTGTTGAGCCCTGGCGTTCTGCCGCTTTCCCGGTGATCAAAGACCTTATGGTAGACCGTAACGCATTCGACAAGATCCAGCAGGCCGGCGGTTATGTATCGTTCAACTGCGGTGGTGCTCAGGATGCCAACGACCTCCCCATCTCTAAGGTTAAGGCCGACGAGGCTATGGATTCTGCAAGCTGCATCGGTTGCGGTGCATGTGTGGCTGCCTGCAAGAACGGTTCTGCCATGCGCTTCGTTTCCGCCAAGATCAGCCAGCTCTCTCTCCTTCCCCAGGGTGAGGTTGAGAAAGACCGTCGCGCTCGCGCCATGGTAGCTAAGATGGATGAGCTCGGCTTCGGCAACTGCACCAACACCGGTGCATGTTCTGCTGAGTGCCCCAAGAACATCAAGCTTTCCAACATCAGCCGCATGAACCGTCAGTTCATCGCTGCAAAATGCCGCGAATAAGAATAGCGTACCGATATTAGAACGGCGCTTAATGACATTAAGCACCTGAATGCAAATAGAAGTCCGGAAGCAGACTACTTCCGGGCTTCTATTTGCATTTATATTGATTATTTTCCATTGAAATCGGCATAGTTCTACCATCATAATTACTTGTAATAACCTTTACAGCTATAATAAAGAGAAATACAACGTCACTCAAAATAATCCTTAGAGAGCAACAAATTATATATTGACTAAATTGTGATGAATTATTAACGAACAGAATATTTATTCGTGATACGGAATGTCTTAAGTAATATTGATGGAACTACATCAATCTATCCCCTTGTCTTAAATTTCAATTATCAAGAAATAGAAAATCGCCTATCTCTTTAGGATAGATAGGCGATTTATATAAAGTATTATAC
>CAMWZE010000098.1 GCA_947178685.1 uncultured Porphyromonadaceae bacterium | reverse complement strand
ATATGATAAAGTATCAGGCACTTGGAGCAACACCGGCGAGATCTTTTTCCAGGGACAATCGAAAGCACAGGATGGCCGCTTCTGGGAAATGCCTACCGTGACAAAGATGGATAACGGTAAATGGCTCGTTACGGTCACTCCACTTGAAACTGCTACCGGAGTACACACCCTTTATTGGACAGGTTATATCAATGCTGACGGCACCTTCTCGCCCGATGCCACATCTTCAACTCCAAGAGATTTCGAGCTTATCAGTAAGGATGGCTACGGATTGCTCTCCCCGACAATTTATCAGCATGATGGGAAGACAATAGCACTTGGCATTGTGCCTGACAAGGTTGCTACTTCCGAAAATTGTAAATGGGGCTGGGCACATCTCTATTCCTTCCCTCGTGAGCTCACTCTCGACTCGGAGGGTAATCTCGTTCAGAAGCCTTTCGACGGTCTGCGTGATCTGCGTTCCACAAAGTCGGAGGTTCTCAATGATGTCGAGATAGAGGGTGTGAAGACTATTGAAGGAGTCACCGGACGTCAGGTAGAACTGTATGGTAAATTTGAGGTTGGCTCCTCTATCTTCGGATTCAATGTTTTCAAGAATGCCTCAGGGGAGGGTGTGATTTCGTATAACCCTGCTACCAACGAGCTTACCGCTGATTTCTCAGCTCTTCAGAGACTGTCTAATGACAACGGTGTCTACAATGGTGTATACCGCACTGTGTTGCCGGAACGTCCGGCTACAGGTTCGGAAATGACTCTGGACGTTTTCATCGACGGTTCAATCGTAGATATCTTTGTCAACGATAAATGGGCCACTTCGATTCGAGTCTATCCTAATGACAATGATGCGGATGGGGTAGAGGTCTTTTCAAACGGTGTAGCTGTCAAGGCATCCCAGATAGGCGCATGGGTGCTCGAATCAGGTAGTTCAGCCGGAATTGGAGATATCTGGAATGATGCCACCGGCACTGCCTTTCGCAACGGCCCGGTAGAGGTTTACACTATGACCGGGCAGAGAATACGTGTTGCAGCTACAGAAGAGGAGGTGATTTCGGGTCTTGATAAAGGCATTTATCTTGTATCTGGCCGTAAAGTCGTCGTAAAATAATCATCCATTACAAAAACTGACTGCTTTGGTGGAGGGTATAGCCGTCCGTGATAGCTGGTAGATTATAAAAAGATAGCCGTCCAAATTTTGGGCGGCTATCTTTGTGTTTATCTCCTACTTAATTATTGACTATCCTATATCAGTTCCAACCGGGATTCTGTTCTATCACAGCTCCTGTGTTGCTGTCGATAGCAGTCTGAGGTATGGGGAAGAGTGTCCACTTTGTAATCTGCGGGAGATTTGAAGAGAAGCAACCGGGCCATGCCGCAGACTGATCAGCAATGCCCATTGCATGGGCGTTAATACTGTTGATGCCATCCTGACCCATTCGGAGAAGTGTGGGCCAACGCTGCTCCTCAAAGAAGAGCTCGCGTGCACGCTCATCAAGAATGTATTGCATGGTCATGTCGCCGGCAGAGGCTTTCTTGGCACAGTTGGCACGGTCGCGTAGAATATTTACGTCAGCCGCTGCCCCGGCAGCATCACCGTTTCTCAGCTTGGCCTCAGCACGGAGTAGTACTGTCTCGGCTGAACGGCAGGCATACTGATCGATGAAGTAGGAACTTCTCTGCCAACCTTCCGAGAGGTCGTCGTAGTTATAATCATCGTCTGATGCCCATTTGGCCCAAATAGGATAGAAGCGGTCTATGCGTGTCGGGTCGAGCATATCTTTCGTCACAACCTGACCATACATGGAATGGTTGGCGTCGATCACCTTGAAATTGCGGTGAATGTTACATTCTGCATTACGCATGTCGTCGCCATACTCACCGGCCCATATATCTTCGATCACATAGCTTGTAGGACTGTTGCCGGAAATGCCACGGCCTCCTACATAGGCACAGATGTTTCCACCGGGGTAGAGATCATTGTCAGCACCATTCCAGGGGCAATTCTCACCGTTCTCCTTGTATTGATCTTTCCAGAATGCGTCGCGGAGCACCGGTGACCAGTTACGCGGAGATTCACTCTTATTCCCGCCAAATTCATGATATACATCATAATCATGCTGGAATACCCAAAGAGATTCCGTGTTGCCGCTTTCCCGATCCTGATTGTTGCGCTGGAAGAGATCGAAGAATACGTTGCCGTCTTCTCTGTAGGCTGCAACACCATTTACGTTGGCGCCACCGTCAGGATTTGCGCGGGAACCGAATCGCTCGGTCATAAGGGGATGTAGAGCCATAACTTTATCAGCATAGCTTACGGCCTCTGAAAGATCGCTTGTATTGTTATTCTTTACGATCGCGAGACCAAGATAAGCCTCTGAAAGGAAGTGGTAAGCGGCACCTTTAGCAACCCGGCCGGCCTCAGAAGGATAATCGGGAAGATTATCGGCTGCAATCTTCAGGTCGTCAATGGCCTGCTGATAAGTCTCTTCACGGGAAGCACGTGTAAAGTCGAGCTTAACCTCTTGATAGAACTGAGTGACGAGGGGAACTCCACCGAACATCTCAGCCAGACGGAGATAACCATATCCGCGCATAAAAATCATCTCGGCATAGCACTCTTTACGCTGAGCCTCGCTCTCCCAGGCAAGTCCCTCTTTCTGAACGCCTTCAAGACTCTGGTTGGCATAGTTGACGAGCTGGTACATTGCATCGTAGATCTGATTTGAGGAGTTGGACGATGCGCTCCAGTTATTGAAATTGCATACATAGTTGCCACTTGCACGCCAATTGGGAGTATCAGCCACGTCTGAACCGAGTCCTTTAAGGAAGTTGTTGCAGTCATACCAATATCGGATATGGACGTAGAGATTGGTGACGCAGGCTCTTACCTGGTCGGCAGTCTCGTAAGAGTTGGTGGTAGTGTAGATGGTGCGTGGATTTTCGGTAAGAAAATCTTTGTCGCTGTCGCAAGAGGAAAGAGCGGGAAGTAGAGCCAGACCGCTTATGGCGTATAAGGCAATATTCTTGAGTTTCATTTTTTCAATGTAGATTAGAATGTTAAGTTAAGACCAAGAGAGAATGAGCGGGCGAGGGGATAGCCATAGCTGTAGCCTGTTCCGATGGTCTGTTTGATTTCCGGGTCGCCACCCTTCCAGCCTGTGATTGTGAAGAGGTTTTTGCATGCGAAGAACACTTTAAGATTCTTGATGCCCACCGTCTGCACCCAGGGCTGATTGAAGGTATAAGAGAGGCTGAGATCTGAAAGGCGAACAAAAGAATAGTTCTGAAGCGGATAATAACGACCATCGGTGTAATTGATTCTCGGATAAACGTTACTGCGGTTCTCCTCGGTCCACCATCCGTGGTTGAGGTTATTGTCAGTATTCACATCAGAGAGAGTGCGGTAGGCATAAAGGTTGCCTGCCTTGCCGTAGCCATTTCCGCTGAAGATTCCTGTAAACATCACGAATAGCTGAAGATTCTTGTAGCTCACAGTGTTGCCGAAGCCCATGCGGAAGTTCTCTTTTGAATAGCCGAGAATAGTGCGGTCATCAGAGGTGATTGTTCCATCACCATCGATGTCTGCAAACTTCACATCACCGGGCTGAGCGCCATTCTTTTCCATATATTCAGTGTCTTCAACCTGAACGATGCCAATGTTCTTGTAGCCATAGATAGCACCAAGCGATTTGTTGAGGAACAGGCCGTTGGTCACGTCATCCTTACCGTCGCCATAGAGATCTTTAAGCTTATTGCGGTTCATGTAGAAGTTGAGGGTAGAAGTCCAGCTCCAATCCTTGTTCTCAATGTTTACAGTGTTAAGAGTTGCCTCGATACCCCAGTTGTCAACACGACCCATAGTAGCATACATGCCAGTGAGACCATTGATCATTACGGGAATGCTACGCCAGAAAATCTGATCGGTAGTCTTAGATGTATATGCATCAAAATCAAGATTTACGCGGTTGTTAAACATTCCGAGTTCGAAACCATAGTTCCAGGAAGTTGTTGTCTCCCAACCGAGGTTCACGTTGCCCATTGCAGTGATTCTCTGTCCCCAGCTTGCCTGAGATGCGTTGCCGAAAGGATAAACGAAGCCGCCGGACTGACCGAGAGTGATAGTGGAGAGAGTCTGATAGGGACTCAGAGACTGGTTGCCGTTCTTACCCCATGAGGCCTTAAGTTTAAGGTTGGTGATGGGCACGACTTTCTCCATGAAGCTTTCATTGGAAACTGTCCATGCAACACCGAATGCGGGGAACGTACCCCATTTCTTATCAGCACCGAACACGGAAGAACCGTCGCGACGAATGGAAGCATTGAAATGGTAACGCTGGTCGAAGTTATAATTGACACGGGCGAGGTAGCCAACGTCAGTGTGTCGTGCATAACCCGGAGTGTTGATTTTCTGAGTTTCAGCAAGGTTCAAACCGTCATAGCCAAGATTGGTGTTGCCTAATGCTTTGAAGTCAGATCCAGACATCTGGCGAGTTTGATATTCGTAAGAGTCGCGTGTGTAAACGAGAGTTGCATCGATCCAGTGCTTGTCAAACTGTCGGCTATAGCTCAATATATTATCCCATACCCATGATTTATTCTTGCGGTAATAGTTATAACCGTTGGCGGAAGCAAGATAACCGGCTACGGCTGAATCGGTATAGTAAGCGTCGGCATCTTCGATCGACACGCCGGACATCTCACGCACATAATAACCTTCATGGGTGAAATAATCGCGTTCTATGTTTTCAAGAGTGAAGCTTCCATTCATACGGAACTGCAACCCCTCCACCCAAGGACATTTAAGGATCAGATGCCCTTTAAGATTGGTGGTGTTGTAAATATCGTGGTCATCAATGGTGTTGGATAATACGCTCCAGAGGGGATTAAGACGATAGCCACCCTCATTACAAGGATATTTATTTACCTCACCGTTCAGACGGGTGGCCTGTCCGTAAGGACTCAGACGAGTGGTCTGATAAAGATCATAGACCGATGCACCTGAATAGTCGTTGTGAGAATAGTTCATCTGGGCTCCGAGTTGCAGCCAGTCGGTCACATCAGCGGTGAGACGGCTGTTCATAACGAAACGTTCGTAGTCATCCCCAACAACGATACCTTCCTGATTAGTATAGGAACCGGATACGTAATAATTCAATTTAGGAGTTGCTCCAGATACAGCCACAGAATAGTTCTGCATGAGTCCTGTGCGAGTAGAATAATCAAACCAGTCAGTGGTGTTACCCTTCTTATAGTTGTCATATTCAAATTTCGACATCCATGTTGGATCTGCGTTTTCATCGAGACCGGCAAGGATATTATTCTTACGTACATAGTCGGCAGGGCTCAGAAGGTCAGGCTTTGATGCGGGGTTTGACCATGCCCAGGAGGTAGATACGGAGATAAGAGGCTTCCCTTCGGTTCCCTTCTTGGTGGTGATCATGATCACACCATTGGCAGCCTGAGAACCGTAGGCTGCAAGGGAGGTAGCATCTTTGAGCACACTCATCGACTCTATTATTGAGGGATCGATGTCGCGGAGCGCACCTTGGAAAATCACACCGTCAACCACGAGAAGAGGATCAGAACCTCCATTGATGGATTTCTGACCGCGCACTACGATTGAGGGCACTTGTCCGGCACCCTGCTGCTGAGATACGGTGATACCTGTGACTGTGCCTCTGAGGGCATCCATGGCGTTGGATGTCGGGATAATCGCCAGGGGCGAATCGGCTACTTTTACTGTGGAGACGGAGCCTGTGAAGTTTTTGCGCTGAACCGCTCCGTAACCCACGATTACGACTTCGTCCAGGAGCTGATCGTCAACGAGAAGTGTAATCTTCAGTTCTCTCTGACCATTGATTTTAATCTTTTGACTCAGGTAGCCTACATAAGAGATGGCGAGCACATCTCCATCGTTGACATTGATCTTAAAAGATCCGTCAATATCAGTAGCTGTACCGGTAGATGTACCTTCTACCATCACAGTGGCACCGATAACCGGTTCGCCTTCGTCATCAAGCACAATACCATTCAATTGGTATTGCTGAGCATTCATGGTGGTAATTCCCATAAAAAGGAATATTAGCCACATTAAGATTCGTTGTTTCTTCATCAGTTAGTTTTGAATAGCTGTTATTAATAAAAAATATATGTGAATCTTCAAATTACCTTTTTACTATAAGACTTAAGTATGTGTCACAAATTAATTAATATATTTCTTGTCGCCCTCTAAGGTGATCTTTGAAACCGCTTTTCAGTTATAATAGAACCCTATTACGCCTTCAAAACGG
>CAMWZE010000097.1 GCA_947178685.1 uncultured Porphyromonadaceae bacterium | reverse complement strand
GGATGCTGACAATTGTCAGCATCCCCTAATTTTATTCATAATATCTATATCCGGGATTATCAGCGGATGATGAGCATGGCGTCGCCATAGGCTCCAAACTGATACTTCTCCTTCACCGCTACATCATAGGCCTTCATCACAAGATCATAACCTCCGAATGCACATACCATCATCAGCATCGTGCTGAGAGGAAGATGGAAATTAGACACAAGTGAGTTGCAAACCGTGAAATCATATGGAGGGAAGATAAACTTGTTGGTCCAACCCTCAAACGTCATAAGGTGACCATCCATGCAGACGGCGGTTGCCAACGCACGAAGCACGGAAGTGCCCACTGCACAGACGTTGGAATTACGATCCTTGGCGGCATTCACCATATCCACGAGTGTCTCATTTACAAACATCTCCTCGCTGTCCATGCGATGCTTGGTGAGATCCTCTACATCAATATCCTTGAAGTTGCCACGGCCACTGTGGAGCGTAAGGAATCCGCGATTCACACCCTTTATCTCAAGACGCTTCAGAAGCTCACGGCTGAAGTGAAGTCCGGCGGCAGGCGCCATCACAGCACCCTCGTTCTCTGCAAAGATGCACTGATATCTCTCGGCGTCTGAATCCTCCACCTTACGTGTGATATATTCGGGCAATGGAGTCTCTCCCATAGAGTAAAGCAACTCCTTGAATTCATCGTGAGGACCGTCGTAGAGGAAACGCAGTGTGCGGCCGCGTGAGGTGGTATTGTCGATTACCTCGGCTACCAACGAATCATCATCTCCGAAATAAAGTTTGTTGCCGATACGGATCTTGCGGGCAGGCTCCACGAGCACATCCCAGAATTTGTTCTCCTCATTAAGTTCCCTCAAAAGGAACACCTCGATACGTGCGCCGGTTTTCTCCTTATTCCCATAAAGACGGGCCGGGAACACTTTTGTATCATTGAAAATCATCACGTCACCATCGTCAAAGAAATTGAGAATTTCCTTGAATACATGGTGGGTGATCTCTTTAGTCCGCGTGTTTACAACCATCAATCGACATTCGTCGCGGTTTTCCGACGGATACTGTGCGATAAGATTCTCAGGAAGCTTGAATTTAAACTGTGAGAGTTTCATTGCTTGTTATATACTATTGTATGTTTTTTGTCTTGATTCTTCTTGTCAGTTGGCCTGTTCAGGCAACTTGTAGTCTTCCGGATAAGTGAGTTCCTCCGTGGCTATACGCTCCACTGCCTCATCCACACTCATGCAGGAGGTGATAGGAATCATGCCTACCAGTGTGCGACGCAGCCCCGTGAGATGAGCGCCACTGCCCAAGGCCTCCCCCAAGTCGCGTGCAAGAGCCCGGATATAGGTCCCTTTGCTGCACACGATGCGTAATGTGATCTCCGGGAAATTACAATCCAGGAGTTCCATCTCCTTTATTTCAAGAGGTTTCGCCTTAAGTTCCACTTCCTTCCCCTTCCTGGCGAGGTTATAGGCTCGCTTGCCATCTACCTTCACAGCCGAGAACACCGGCGGCACCTGCATGATACGCCCTGTGAAGCGCGGAAGAGTGGCCTCTATCTGTTCCCGGGTGATATGCTCCCATGGATACTCCTGATCTATTTCCGTCTCCAGATCATAGCTGGGAGTCGTGGCACCGAGCCTGATGGTGGCGATATATTCCTTGTCGCCGCTCTGAAGCTCCTCTATGCGTCTGGTGGCCCTCCCGGTGCAGATTATGAGCACCCCTGTGGCCAAGGGATCGAGGGTGCCGGCGTGGCCTACCTTGAATTTCTTGAGATGAAGCCGACGTTGTATGGCCCCTCTCAGTCGCTTCACCGCATCGAAAGATGTCCACCCCAAAGGTTTGTCGATACCTATTATTTCTCCGCTAATAAAATCCATTTATCTTCAGATTTACTTAATCTATTAAGCTCAAAAAGTGTAATCAATGCCAGAGGATGCAGAGGATACCCATGACCACACAATATGCCGCGAACCAGATCAGTTTACCCTTCTTCACGAGATTGAGCATCCATTTACATGCACAGCATCCCACTACGAAAGAGGCAAGGAAACCAATAATCAACGCTCCGGCACCAACAGCCGTATCGCCCTGATCGGCGGGTGTGGATATGATGTCCTTAAGATCGAGCAATGCCTCGCCAAGGATAGGTATGATCACCATAAGGAAGGAGAAAGAGGCCACCTTGTCGCGTTTGTCACCAAGAATAATACCGGTGGCTATCGTGGTGCCTGAACGGCTGAGACCGGGAAGCACCGCAACGGCCTGCGCACAACCGATGATGAATGCATCGAGCCAAGTAATGTCGCGTCCTTTATTCGCGCTCACCATATCTCCATCGGCCTTCTTGCCTGTGAAGTGTGCGAAGCTAAGGAGCAATGCAGTCACGAGGAGGCATATACCAACAATCGTCAGACCACCCCCGAAGAAGGATTCTACAGTATCTTTAAAGAACACACCCACTATGCCCACAGGTATACAGGAAAGTAGTATCTTGCAGACATAATAGAAGTCGTTGTCGCGGCGGAATGTGAAGAAACTCTGACAAAGTTTCGAAAACATGGGCCAGAGTACTACAATGGTGGAGAGCACGGTGGCTGCATGAAGTATGAGATCGAATTGCAGCACTTTGTCGGAGGGGAGATCGATGCCGAGGATCTCTCTGAAAATTTCAAGATGTCCGCTTGAACTGATAGGCAGATACTCGGCAAGTCCCTGTACGACTCCGAGTATGAGGGCGTCTAACCATTCCATATTGATATGTTTTCTCTATTTTGGATTTCGCTATTATAAAATAATGTCGTAGTTTACTCTTCACGAGAAGATTCCTGAGCCACCGCAACTTCCTCCGCTCTCTTTTCAGCCGCTCCCGATATCTCTTTACGACGAGACGAAGGGGTGTAGATGATAGCAAAAGCCATCAGAAGGAAGCCGAGGAACGAAAGCAACGGCCCCACCACGATTCGGCGGGTGCTGAAGATCTCCGGATTAAATCCGTTCTCCACGGTGCTGCCTCCACCGCTCATAAGGATGAAACCTAAAACGATAAGCGCCACACACCCACCCATCATATAGTAATTCGCACGGGTGAACGGACGATCTTTATCCTTTATGGGGTCTATGCCCCTCGGATCTTTTTCTATCGGCTGATTTATATTGAGATTCAATGCCATTTTCTGAAGTTATTTAGTCAATTTGATTTTTATTTCTTACACGAGATTACGACAGACGGGGAGAATGTTATTTAAAAAGTTCGTCGTAATCCTGATGCAGATAGCGTGTCGTGGCTACCCATGCCGCTATGCCGCACAACAATATCCCGGCCACAACAATACCACCACACACAATCGCCATAAGCTCCCAACTTATATAATCACCGATATTATTGAAACCGGCACCGGGAGCAGCAAGGAATGCCACAACAAGCAAAGCCGTGGCCAAAAGACCGGCTATAAATCCTGAAAGCATATTATTGTTGACAAACGGACGACGTATGAAGCCATTGGTGGCTCCCACGAGCTGCATAGTGTGTATGGTGAAACGCCGCGCATATATTGCCAGATGCACGGTATTGTTGATAAGTACGAACGAAATTATGAGCATCACCAGAGCTATACCTCCCAAAATAAGAGCGAAACGTTCTATGCTCCGGTTCATATTTTCCACCATGGCTGAGTCGGGAAGAGCCGTACCCTCCACACCGGGGATGGACGAGACGTAGGTGTCTATCTTCTTGAGTTCTTCATCTGTAGCGTAATCAGACTTTATCGTGAAGGAAATCTCAGGCGACAACGGGTTGACACCAAAAAGGGCTTCGAGATCCTCTCCCGTGTCTTGCTTCCAGTTCTTGAGAGCCTCCTCCTTGGAGATAACCTTCACTGCAAGGGCATAGGGCTGGGCGGAGATTCTCTCTGCTATCCCCTTGGTCAAGGTGTCGCTGATTGTGTCGGCCATCACCACGTTCACCTCCAGACGCTCGCGAAGACGCCGCGTCTCGTTGGTGGCACTGATGCTGATCAACGCTATTATACCTATAATTATGAGCACAAGGGTCACGCTCACTATCGTGGTGAGATGAGCTGCCCAATATGAGATCTTTACCTCTTTATTATTCTTCATATCCTCAGGATATTTTCATGTGACCCGCACATGTAGCGTATATATACGGGTGCAAAGTTAATAAAAGAGACCCCTATTGTCAATCTTTGACACCATTTTTTATTACTTTTTATATGTTTTCCATCGAAAAATACCTACTTTTCCTCTATTCGCGGGTGATTATCTCAGCTTTTTTATGTAGTTTTGCATTATGACCGATAATTCCGAATTTCTGAAGGCAGCCTATTTTACGCTTGGCTGCAAACTCAATTTCTCCGAAACTTCCACAATCGGGAAGATGCTGGAGGAACGCGGCATCACAAAGGCGGCCAAGGGGGAAACCCCCGACATATGCGTTGTAAACACCTGCAGCGTCACTGAAATGGCCGATAAGAAGGGGCGACGTCTCATACGCAGTCTCGCATCCCGATATCCCGATGCCACAATCGCCGTCACCGGATGCTATGCCCAGCTAAAGCCTCAGGAGGTGGCAGCTCTGCCCGGTGTCGACATAGTTTTGGGCTCTAATGAGAAGCTGAGAATGGCCGATTATATCGACTCTTGGCTCAAGCATCACCGTAAGCACGTGGAGGTGACGCCTCCGCTCGACATACATACATTCACACCTTCGTGCGAGCATGGCGACCGCACCCGTTTCTTCCTGAAAGTACAGGACGGCTGCGACTATTTCTGCACATATTGCACTATTCCATTCGCGCGCGGCCGTTCCCGCTCGGGCGATATCGCCCAACTCGTGGGGATGGCTCGCGATGCAGCTGCGGCCGGCGGAAAGGAGATTGTGATAACCGGTGTGAATATCGGAGAATTCGGCCGCGACAACGGCCAAAGCTTCTTCGAACTCCTACGTCGCCTTGACGATGTGGAGGGAATAGAGCGTTACCGTATCTCTTCTATCGAGCCAAATCTGCTCACAGAGGAGATTATACGATGGACAGCAACCGAGGCCAGGGCTTTCATGCCTCATTTCCATATCCCACTCCAATCAGGGTCAGACAAAGTGCTCCGTCTTATGAACCGCCGCTATGATACGTCGCTCTTTGCTTCCCGTATAGAGACAATACGTGAGCTTATACCGGATGCTTTCATAGGTGTGGATATTATTGCCGGTGCCCGTGGAGAGACTCAGGAGGAATGGGAGAAGAGCCTGCAGTTTGCCGAAAGTATCGATGTCACCCGTTTCCATGTATTCCCCTACTCCGAACGTCCGGGTACAAAGGCTCTCCTTCTCGGCGACAATGTGAGCCAAGAGGAGAAACATCGCCGCGTGGCTCTCCTCACCTCCCTTTCCGACCGCAAGATGGAGGCTTTCATGCGTCGACATGCCGATGCCGTGCGCCCTGTGCTGTGGGAACAAGCTTCCGGCGAAGACTGGATGCACGGTCTCACCGACAATTATATACGTGTCGAGGCGCCTCTGCATCCTGAGCTAATCAACACCGTGAGCGAAGTGCGTCTCAAAAAGATACATCGCGATGAGCCGGAGATGATGACAGGTGAGCACATCGCCCTCTCCCCGGATGCAGCGTCGGCACCATGCGCACAGAAACCATAAGATTACCATCGTATGAAGAAATTAGCTGTTATCATCCTCAACTGGAACGGGATAAAGCTATTACAGGAATTCATACCTGTGGCCTCCCGATTTACTAACGGTGCGGAAGTAGATCTTATCGTGGCCGACAACGGTTCTACCGACGGCTCTGTGGCATGGCTCCGTAAGAATCATCCGGAAGTCAAGGTGATAGAGTTGGGTGAGAACTTTGGATTTGCCGAAGGCTATAACAGGGCTATAAACCAGACCCGCTACCCTTTCACCTTGCTTCTCAACAGCGACGTGGAGGTGACAGAGGGGTGGTGGCAGCCTCTTCTGAAGTTTATGGAGGATAATCCTGATGTCGGAGCCGCACAACCGAAAATAAGGAGCTATCACAATCGCGAGATGTTTGAATATGCCGGAGCCGCCGGTGGATATCTCGACCGGCTAGGCTACCCATATTGCCGTGGGCGGCTCTTTGACTCTATCGAGAAAGACGAAGGGCAATATGACGGTGCTCCCGCCGATATAGTCTGGGCCTCCGGGGCTGCTCTCACCGTGCGTACGGATCTCTACCTTAATTTAGGTGGACTTGACCCGAAATTTTTCGCACATATGGAGGAGATCGATCTTTGCTGCCGTATGCAGATAGCGGGCTATCGA
>CAMWZE010000096.1 GCA_947178685.1 uncultured Porphyromonadaceae bacterium | reverse complement strand
CTCTCCAATCTTAACCGCCAGAACTATGTGAAAAGCGACATTGGCAAATCCAAGTCGGCGTGCCTTGCAAAGAGGCTGCTGAGGATTAATCCCAAAGCAAACATACAATTTCACGACATATTTATTGATAAGAAAAATGTAAGTGAACTGCTGGATGGAGTTCAGATTGCGATCAATGCCCTTGACTTCAAAAGTAACATCCCATTCATATTTGACGACCTTTGCTCCAAGAGAAAAATCCCAGTGCTTCATCCTTATAATTTTGGCTGGGGAGCTTTCCTGACGATTGTCAAGCCGGGAGGATACCAACTTACAGAGGTGTCTGGCTCTTACAAAGGGTTCGAGGTGAAAATGGCGGAGTTTTTAGCCAGATACTGCACCTTTTGGAATATGCCCAATAGATGGCTTGACGATGTAATAGAACAATATAACAATGAGACCGGAGAACTTCCCCCTCCTCAACTGTCTGTCGCATCATGGATTGTTGCAGGACATTGTGTCAACGCTATGTTTGACATATTGACCAATAAGGAGGTGAAGTACTTTCCTAAATTCTATTTCTCCTCACTTCGATGTGACCCGGCATGATACCCTATTATAATGATACGTCATTAAATTAGTTGGTGATTCTGAGCGTAGGTGACCGCTTCTGCGATATTCTTTACCTCCATCTTCTGAAATATGCTACGCTTGTAAGCTTTGACGGTATCGACCGACATACAAATGTTATCGGCGATATCGTTCATTGTATATCCCTGTGTCGAGAGTGAAAGAACTTCGCGCTCGTTGTCTGTCAGTACAATTTCTTTATGTTCCTCCCACTTATGGTCGTAAAGAGAATACTGATAGAACATTCCTGAACCGGTTTTCTTCATTATTACATTGCCCCGCTCGTTGCCGGCAGCAAGCGAGATCGTGCATATCGCCAACCAGATTCTGCCGTCCTTGGTCAGAATTAAAGGCGTTAGCTTATGATTTACCAATCGCTTACGCTTGCCACGTAAAATATGGAAATCGTATGATATGGTATAGTTTTTTCTCTCGCCGACGGGCAACTTATTAAAGAGCTTAAATCCCATATTGTTTATCTCCACCAGCATTTTCAAATCATCCTGCGGGACATAATCTATATAAAACCTATACCCGAAATCTTTTATTTTCTCAGCTTCCCCTCCACATAAACGAGCTATATTGGAGGACACATAAAGAAAGCCCTTCTTGAAATAATCAATTATATATACACATTGGTATGTACTGCGCTCAAAAGCCTTTGCCGCCTCGATTATGAGTGCTAAATTCTCATAATCAGACTCATTAATGCTCTCCACCGAGTTTTGTAGAGAAAAGAAATCTCCAGTCTTTATACTTGATTCCATATCTTGATTACGAATTGGATGCAAAATTAGTAAAATCTAACGATATGGAGAATACTTACATACACAAAAGGGTATTTTTTTCTGAATAATAGACTGAAATACCCTTTTGTGTCATAATTCGTCGAAGCACAATCCATAGTTTTGCGGAAAACTTTTCAACCCCCCTAAATTATGGAAACAGTAGTTTGGTCATGTAATGACTATTCAATTATTAGGGTCGGTACCGACCGACTTCGTGATGTTGCCAACTTTGTGGTAACAGAAAACTATAATCATCATTCATCAGGTTCTCTCCCCGTTGCAGTAAAACAGGAGATAGAAGATATCTATAAAGAGGAGTTATCATATTCAAAGAATTCTTTTTGCTTTGTTGTACGGGATAAGACCGAGAAGATGATTGGGAGCATCCGAGTTTTCAAATGGGACAAGCAGACACCTACCCCCATGCATAAGATATTCCGAATATGCCCCTTGGAAAAAGTGAGTAATAAGTCTTATGCGTCGTTCTGGCATATCGGACGTTTTGCCATTGATTCTACCACAGGCTTCTCTACCGTTACCTTGTTCAAACAACTCATGACCCTCGCAGTAGAACCTATCCTGCAAGAGGAGGACAGTTACATGATAGCGGAAACCGACATTCATCTTCTGAGAGTGATGAATGCTCTTGGGATAGAGACACAACAGATAGGAAAATCCCTTATATATCTTGCGTCTGAGACAATTCCTGTATGTTCGAGCAAACAAGGACTAACCAAATTTTACATAAGGCATTATCCTTTACTTGTGGCCTCATAGCTAACCCATATAAGATTACACAAAAGTGTATAAATAGGCTTTAAATCAAAACAATACCCTTTTGTGTAATACTTTCAAGGCAACTAAATATTAACTTTGCATTGTCAAACAAAAAGAATAGCGTGCACAACATTCAACACTGAGCATTACGGTGATTTAGAAATGCCAATCTTTTTGATTGTAACCAAAACAATACATTCATACCAACTATGGAGAAAAACAATCCTAAATTGGAGCTTACTCAAGATGAGAAAGGCCAACTCAATGGAGGCTATGCCCTTCAAAGTTCTACAACCAACGGGATGGAAAACCATTTCTTCTCTGACAACGGCAATTGCAAAGGAGATGGATGGTTCGATGACAATGTTAACTGCAGCCGCTGCGCTGGTTGTGACAAGCACACTGGCATGGAAACATTCCAGCCCCTACATCCCTAAAATCCCTCTTGGAATATCATTTTGATGGTGGAAGAATTTCTTCCACCATCAACTAAAATCAACCGTCATGATTTGGAGTCGTTATAATGAATTCGTTCAAGGACCGGACAATGTTCACGCATTGTTCAATTGTCGCACAAGAATGTGGATCACACTTGTGCCTCAACTCTATATCTTTCTAAAAGAAAGAATCAATAATCTGTGTGAGGTAGAATCACAACATCCCAATCTATACGAAACTCTTGTCAACAATAAATTCATTGTTCCAAGTTTGGAGTCTGAAATATCAGACTGTATCGAGGAATGTGAGTCAAAACTCAGTTCTTCTAAGGTTCTAAAACTCACGGTTAATCCCACCTTGGATTGTAATCTCAGATGCTGGTATTGTTATGAGAACCATCTACACGGTAGTTGCATGACCCAGACAATTATTGAAGCAATCTATAAATATATTGACAAATCCTTACTCAATGGGAAGTGTGAAAAGTTACAGCTCGCCTTCTTTGGAGGGGAACCATTGATGAAGTTTGATAAGGTGGTCAACCCGATGTTAATTCAGGTTAAGAAAATCTGCGAGAAACACAATGTGGATTTTGCGGTATCCTTCACTACCAATGGCGTTTTTCTTACAAAACGAGTAAGAACTGCCATAAAAGATATAACTTCAAATGTAGCAGTGCAAATTCCTTTTGACGGGGATGCAGATCTACACGATTGCGTTAAGAAATTTCCGAACGGGAAGGGTTCTTACCAAATGGTTAAAAATAATGCTAGAGACGCAGCTATCGAGGGGTTCAGGGTTACTGTCAGGTGCAATGCAACCAAAAGCAACATCCGTTCTTTCCAAAATGTAGTCAAAGATTTTGAAGATCTTCTATCCCTGCCTAATCTCAGATTTTCCTTCCATAAGGTATGGCAAGAAGCAGATGATGACGAATTCAAATCCGGGATTGTAGATCTCAAGAGTGGCATTTCACACCAATCTTTCACTTCAAACATACATTCCTACTTTGGAGACAGCGTGAACCCTTGTTATGGAGATTACGCAAACAATTACGTCTTCAATTATAATGGAGATGTATTCAAATGTACTGCCAGAGATTTTAACACTCAAAATCGAATAGGTTCTCTTAATGACAGTGGGGATATCGATTTTAACAATTCCGCTCTAATACGCACTAAAAAGAGTTTAACCTCGGAATGTCCTACATGTCGTAGATTACCATTCTGCCCAATCTGTTCACAGTCTCGCGCAGAATCAAAAGATGGCAAATGTCCGGCTCATATAACATCTGAAGAAATTATTCTAAATATCAATCAATTTTATTTAGATTTATCAAATCAAAATCAACCTGCCGTATGAAATACCAGAAACTGAGTACAGCCATACTTGTTGGATTTATTTTAGGTATAAATCCCACATTCGCTCAAAAATCCAAAGAGCTTCAAGAGGTAACAGTCGTTGCCTCCCGTACCACAAACAACGCAGAGGGATATACAACCAATCTCAAAGGAGCTAACATTGCCAAGGGCAAACCAGCGGCTGATGTGCTCAGTTTTCTGCCGAATATTTCGCGCGAAAACGGCAGCTTCAAAATCAACGGTCTTGCCGTGAGCGAGATTTATGTGGACGGAGTGAAACTCTCCGACATTTCGGAACTCAACAATATTCCCGGAGAAATGATTGACAAAGTGCAGGTAAAATATCTTGCCGGAAGCGATCAAAACGCAGCTTTAAGCGGTGGCACAATTATGATAACGCTGCGTCGTCCACCCGAAGGTGGCTACTACGGAAATGTCACCCTCAATGCCGACTGGTACCGCTCATGCAGTTTTGGCAATGAAGGTGTGAGCGGACTTTTCAACTACCGCTATAAAAACCTCAGTATATATGACAACCTATATATGGGTGCCGATAAGCTGGAGGAAAATTCGGAACAATGGTTAACAGGTCCTGACTTGAACACCGTGATTGAAGAAACCTCAGAGTCGCACGGTTTTAATCTGCGCAACCGGTTAAGTCTTACGCAGCAGTTCAAGTCCGGCGCACAGCTCGGAGGCAGTTATCTTATTGCTGCCTCCCGTCCGCGCCCTGCTTCTTCTTCTATCGTAAACGAAACTTTATCATCTTTCGATAAACGCTCCAATATGCTTGCGCAAGAGGGCACTATCAAATTCTCCTTGCCGCTGAATAAACGTGGTGCTTCTATGGAACTCACAGCCGATTATTATAACCGCCATAGCGATGATAACTCCGATTATCTTATAGATAACGAACTTATCGGCAGTCAGGCAGACGAAAGCAATCTGAACCTTTGGAAAGTAAAGGCCGACTTCCTTTATCCCCGTAGCAGAAAGCTCGCTTGGAAATTCGGGGCTTCCGCCCAATGGATAACTTCGGAATTTACGCCCTCGGCTGTTGTGGAAAGCAACCGTTTTGAATTAAGCGACATACCGACAAAGACAACAGGCTTTACGCCTATCGTATATGCCGCTGCACAGGGTATGGCATGGAAACTGCGTTATAGTGCCGGATTAAACTGGCAACTTAACCGCATCGGCTATACCGATCGCAGCCAGCACGTTACAAACCACAACACACAATGGTCTATAAATCCGACCGTACAGGTGATGATGCCTTTCGGTGTAAGGATGAACCATGCTGTTATGCTGAACTATAAACGTACCTTAAGCGATATTCCATATACTGCCATATCATCTGTGATAAATTGGACTGATGCCTACAACTATACCGTTGGTAACCCTACTTTGAAAGCACAGTCATCTGATATGGTTATGGCCGGACTGTCACTTTTCCGCAACAAGCTCAATTTTACCGCTGTCTATGCCCACTCACACGATCGCATATATTGGCAGACTTTCCAAGACGCATCAAATGCTGATGTATTCTACACAAAACCGATAAACATATTAGGTCAGGGAATGTGGGGTATCGGAGCAGAATGGACGGAATCACCCGTGAAATGGTGGCGCTTCAAGCTGTCAGGACGAGTTGAGATTACACCTGAAAATACTACTATCGACGACGTTTTATATAACAAGACCCGTTTTAAGGAGTATTTCTATTTCAACAATAACTTTGCTTTCTCCAATGGATGGGGCGGTATGTTGAACGCCAACTTTGAGCCAACATTCCGCACTCTCGATCGTACATACCACGCGGTTTACAATGTAAGCGGACAAATTTACAAGACATTCCTCGGTGATAAGCTACAAGTCGCTCTTGACTTTACAGCACTTGGGAACCGACGTAAACTTGACCGACAGGTAGGTGCTAACAAAGTATCGTACAAATACACGTCCCCCGTTCAATACATAGGCATATCCGTAGCTTGGAATTTCTCCGGTGGCAAGAAAATCAAGGTTGATGTTGTGGATGGAATACAGGAATACCGCGAAACCAAAGATAACCGATAATGATATGAAAAGAACAACATACATCATTATAGCCTTGGCTATGTGTCTTGCAACCTCTTGTTCTACAAAATCAGACTATAAAATCGAAAAGGAAGAATTTGTAGCAGAGCAAACCGAATTAGCCAAAGAGAGGCAGAAACTTGCGGAAGAAGAGGCTGTACTCCGTCAAGAATACGAAGAACTCCAACAAGAGTATCTTCGTGAGAAAAAGGAGTATCAAGAAGAAAAATCAAAACACAAAACAAAGAATAGAGATATGTCAAATTAATTTACAAGACAATAATAGAAC
>CAMWZE010000095.1 GCA_947178685.1 uncultured Porphyromonadaceae bacterium | reverse complement strand
GACTATGGATGCCGGTAAGTTCAGAAGCTCAGACAACACAGTTCCCCAGCTTTTCACCACTGCCGCAGGCGTGGAATATGCCATCAACGAACGTCCCTTCTCCGACGGCCGTGTGCTTCTTGGCATCCATGTTGCTGCATCCGGTGTCCATACCCTCTCGCTTATGGAGGAAGTGGGGGATTACACCGCTCTTCTGGAGGATACCTTCACAGGGCAGCAGATCGCTCTCTCCAAGGAGAAGGGCTATTCATTCCATTCTGAGACCGGTGATTTCTCCGACCGTTTCGTAGTGCGCTTTGTGAAGCCCACATCTTCGGTGGAGGAGATCAAGTCAGGAGAACACGCCACTGATGAAATCTACTCCATCGACGGCATCAAGGTAGACAATCTTGTCAAGGGTGGTGTGTACATCATTAACGGCAAGAAGGTTATTTTCAACAACTGATCCCCTAATTATCTCTATACATGGAACGACTGTCAAGTATATTCATCATATGCCTGATGCAGGTCCTTACGATGGCCGCCTCCACATTCAACCTGAATGTGGAGGTGACGCCATCGGGAGCTGCTTCACTTAACACAAGTGGAGGCGCATATGAAGAGGGGCAAAAAGTAAGTCTGAGGGCCACGGCTCATACAGGCTTTCTCTTCCAGGGATGGTATGAAGGCGAGGAGAAGGTGGCTTCTACCCTCAGCTTTACCTACACCATGCCTGCACGCGACGCCTCTCTTCAGGCACGATTCAATTACGACCCCGAGGCTCCGGTCAATCCTGCGATGCCGGACACCTGCACCTACTACAACCTCACTGCCGCCGTATCTCCTGAAGGGGCTGCCTCACTGAATCTCTATGAGGGACGCTATAAGGCCGGAGCTTCCGTAGCCCTAAGGGCAAATGGACGCACCGGATACGTGTTCGACGGATGGTGTGACGGCTCCGGAGCGATAATCTCCTCATCCGTTTCGTTCAATTTCACGATGCCTGCGCGCAACGAGCAGCTCACGGCCCTCTATCATTATGATCCGGCGGCTCCGGCCAACCCGGAGCAGATGGGTGTGATGTATTCCACCGTTCTGGAAAGCAAGCCAGCCGGAGGAGGCTCATTCAACACGAGCTCTGTCTCGATGAAGGAGGGCGACAATACCCGGCTGTATGCCTATACCCATCCCGGTTTCCGTTTCCTTCGCTGGGAGGATGAAAAGGGGAATATAGTGTCGGAAAAGCAGGATTTCTATTACGTTATGCCGAAAGGCGGGGGACGGCTCTTCGGTGTCTTCGAGTTTGACCCCGATCCTCCCGCCAATCCGGGCAAGAACTGGTGGGATAAGGAACTCGGGAATGTCATAGTCGATGATTTCTCCCCGGGTGGCCTCTACTCAGCCCTGAAGGATGCGCTTTCCGGAAGTAGCAGCGATGCCGTGGGAATGATAACCGTGGCCGGAGTCATGAACAACAACGATTTCAGCATTGCAAATAACTTCGGTTCCTGTACCCTTCTCGACCTCAGCAGGGTAACGGGTGTGACCGAGATACCCTCCTATGCATTCGACAAAACCTCTCTGGAGTCTGTGTTTATTCCGGCTACGGTGGAAAAGATCGGTACACGTGCTTTCGAGAATTGTAGTCAGTTGGCTAAGCTTACTATCTATGCCCTGACTCCTCCTGTCTTGGAGAGTTATGTATTCCGTGGAATACCGGAGGGCTTAGTGGTCTATGTGCCCGGTGCTGTAGTGGCTCAGTATCAGGAGGCTGAAGGTTGGAAAGACTTCACGGTCCTGCCGATTACGGAGGATGTGAGAAGTCTTACGGTCAATCTTCCTTCGGATGTCGACCCGAAAGCTTATGCTCATATGTGGCTTGAACTCCGCAATACGAAGAGCGGTCAGCGTATGCACTATGTCATGACTGATCGCCGTGCGTATACTTTTGTCAATATAATACGTAACACTTCATGGGAAGTGACTCTCCGCAACGAGCGCGGTGATGTATTCGGTCAGATTGCTGAGGTAGAGGTAAAGGACCAAGATATCTCTGTGGATTTTGCATCTCTATACTTTCCACAGACGATGCAACTGAGCGTAATCACCCCGGATGGATATGATGTCACCGAGCGCGTCCAGATAAGCTGGATTGATTCTGAAAATGCATATCTTGGTCAGTCTTCCACGATTGCCGGTCTTCCTGAAGGGATGGAAATAAGCTATCAGCTGACCCTTCCGCAGGACCTGGCTATGGCTTATGTGTCACCGTCGGAAACGTCTTGTAAAGTAGATGGAGCAGCTCATCAAGTGAAATGTACCCTTGTGCCAATCCCGGTAGTGAGTATGTCAGGCTCGGTGAAGGACTCCTCTTCAGGACTTCCTGTTTCCGATGCACTGGTGACTGCATCTCAGACTTTCGCAGGAAAATACACAAAGACAGTCACCGGTAAGACAGATGCACAGGGTGCCTTTGTTTTGAAACTGAATGAGGTGCCCACCTCTCTGACAGTCTCTTCGTCAGACTATGTCAGCCGTTCGCTTGTCTGTGATTCGTTGATGTCCGGAACTACGGATATTGCCTTGGCTGAGATGGCTCTTAAGCCTATATCAGGTGCTGTGATAGCTCTTGATTTCAAGTATCGCAACAGTATATTGCAAGGGGAGGAGGCAGAGGAACAGTCGTGGTATGACGATTACGCCAACATCTCTTACACGATTTTCAATAAGACCCGCAACAAGCCGGTCACACAGTTCAATGTGCAATATCCCGTGATTGTGCTTCTTGAAGAGGTCAGCGATTATGACCAGCTTGAGATCACTGCCACGAGTCTTTCCGATCGGTTCATGCCCGTGACCGACATCGTCACTATAGACGAGGCCCAGAAAGGAGATATCTGTTTCAAGATAACCCAACTCGGAGGATTGCAGGTCTCGTTTGTTAAGAACACCAACCCCGCCGTGGCTGCCCAGCTGTACGACAGCAAAGGTAACCTCTGCAAGAACGGTGGGTATTCCAATTCAAAGTGGTCGGCAAGCGGACTCAAGGATGGCCATTACACACTCGTGACGATGGGTGAGAACCCTCTTTACAACGCCATCTCCAGTCTGGGTCAGCTTTCTCAAACCGGTCTTGTGGAGGGTGTGGATTACGCCCTTAACGAGGTGGAGGTGAGGAGCGGCCTGATTTCGGATGTGAAAATTGAGTCGGTGCCTAAACTTGACGAAAGCAAGCTCTACTACACCGGGGCCAACACATCGTTCACTGTGAACAAGCCGAGCATTGTAGCCGGAAACTTCCTGACCCTCACCGGAAAGATCGATTTCAAGAGCGGTTATGCTAATCAGGTAAGTAACGTGAACCTGATTGTGGATCTGCCGGAGGCATGTGATTTCGTCGAGAATTCTGTTATGGTAGGGAACTCGGTTTCCAACTATACTCTTGATGGCCGTCGTCTTAGTGTTCCCTTGACCACAGTGGCCGATAGGGTTCGTTTCTGTATCGTTCCGACATTGGGTGGTGAATATGTACCGAGTGCCTTCGCCCGTTTCGACCTGAATGGAGAGATAGTGACGCAGCCAATAGGCACAGCCAACTATTCGGCAAAGAACCTCTCGATATCTGTACCATCGTCCACGAAGTCTGTATCGATTCCTATAAAGGGATCGGCTACGAAAGGAGCTCAAATAGAGGTTTACGACAATGACGTCCTTATTGGTCAGACACAATCTAAGGCTAATGGCCAATGGAATATTATTTGCGATTTAACGGAGGCTCTTAATTTCTCTTCACATACAGTTTTTGCTAAAGTAAGGACAAAAGATGGTCTCGAATTGCGGTCGGAGAGCATGGCTTGTTTATACGATAAGAATGCCATTGAAGCCAAGAGTGTGGATATGTCATTCTTTAACGGTTGGCTCAAGAGGCAGGTGAAGGTGAATTGGGATTTGCAGAATAAGTCTACCAGTTCCAATTCTTATATGTTCTATACGGCTACCGACATAACGTTCACTGTTGATTTTACCGAAAACAATCCGGAAGTGGTGCAGGACGTGGAATTGTTCGTATGCACATCTGATGGAGATTGTTTAGTGTTGGAACCTGAGTTCGACGACAATATCGAGAAGTTCGTAGCGACAGAGAAGTTTACCTCTGATAAATTACCTGTAAATGTAAGTGTGGCTTTCAACGTAGGCAGGAGAGAGGCATTAGATTTTTCCGAAGCTTTCGATGCTGAAGTACAGTCGTTGCAGGAGCTTGAAAAAAGGGCTATTGCTAAAGGTGAACTTATCGATCTTGAGATTGTCAGTGACGAAGATACCAGAACTGTGTTTAAGACAACAGTTCCGGGTGTAACCCAAGAGGGTTATTTCGAAGTCAGGGAACTCGACTATAATACTGCGGTGGAACTGCTCAAGACATCACAATTCGATTTTGAAAAAACGGAGAACGGGTATCTGTATACTAATGTTGAGGTGAAGGATGATGCGACATGGCTTACGCTCATAGACAAAGGTGAACAAGTGGCGTATGCCTTGATTCTGTATGATGGTGATTCATCTACCAGATCCTTGGCTACCTCAACGAGAGCCGGTAAGAAAAGTGAGTTCCTTAAGAAGTCGGCTAATATAAAGTATCTCAAGAGCCTTTATGTAAAGGGGAATTGGATAGGCACACTTAATAATCTTAGGGGATTTGTAATGGATTTCCTCGGACTGAACCAATACGCAGGGTGCAGAAATTTCAATATGTACTTTGATGTAATGGAAGCATACATGGATGAAATGGAAACCCGTGCCCAGATTCTAACGGATGCCTTGATAGCCCAGTGTCAGGATGGTTCGTATAGGCTTTCCGATGAAGACAGAAAGAAATTTGCTAAGCAGATTTCAAATTACAATGCTCAAATCGATCAGATATATGATACGTTCCTTGCCTATGTAGATCTCTATAAAGTAAAACTTGGAAACGCCTTATGGATTCATACTTTAAAGGCCCTGGGAGGTGCTGCATTGTCTAAAGGTGCTGATAATGGCGCCGAAGCACTCTCTAAGTTAGGGAGGGTACTTACTAACAAGAAGAATGCTAAATATTTTAAATATTGGATTAGCAGTGAGTCTGGAAGAGGATATGTAGAAAATGTATTAGGAGTTGCGTTTGGTGAAATTATCGGTGCAATAGACGGTATAATAAATCCAGAAATGGCCGATTTCCATGGAGTTGAAGATGAGATGAATGAATGGATGGCCGATTCTCGTAACAATATGGCCGATTTATATAGTACCATTCTGAAAAATATCAAAGGCTCTTACAAGAAATGTACCCCTAAGAAAAAGCAGCCGAATCCTCCCGCTCCTCCCACAGATCCGATCAGTCCGATTCATGATCCGTCAGGTTATGTGTATGAGGCTGTCTCATCGAATAGGGTAGAGGGCGTTACCGCTACTGTATTCTATAAAGAGATGGTTGAGGATATGTATGGTGACTTGCACGAGAATATCGTGAAATGGGATGCAGAGGAGTATGCTCAGAAGAATCCTCTCTTCACTGATGAATTCGGCATGTATGCTTGGGACGTACCTCAAGGTCTATGGCAGGTAAGATTCGAGAAAGAGGGTTATGAAACCACATTCTCCGAATGGCTTCCCGTTCCTCCACCTCAGTTAGAGGTTAACATACCAATCAGGCAGAATATTCAACCTACTGTTAAATCTGCGCGTGCATTCGAGGATGCCGTAGAACTTGAATTTGATAAGTATATGCATCCTACCACCCTTACCTCCGAAAACGTCATTGTGCTTATCGACGATAAGCCTTTGGCCGGAAGTGTGGTTCTCCTTAATAGGGAGGAGTCTTACGAAAACAGTGGCGAGTCTTATGCTTCAAAAGTACGCTTTAATGCAGCGGAGCCATTCTCTGCAAAGGAGGTAACTCTATTAGTAAAGAATCGCGTTAAGAGTTATGCCGACGTGCGTATGCAGAACGACTACATGCAGAAGTTTGCAGTGGAACTTGAAGTCCGTAAGATAGAGTGTGATTCTGTTGTCGATGTGGCTTATGGCGGCTCGAAAGTGATGAAAGTGGCTGTTCTACCCAGTGTAGCAGCTGCCGGTAAGAAGCTCAATGTGAATATAGCCTCTGCGTTGACAATAAGCACCGATCAGGAGAGCATTGAGCTTGATGAAAACGGATGTGCCGAGATTGTCATTAACGGCGATCTACCCGGTGTAGGTGCGCTACAGTTCTCACTTGAGGGTTACGATATTGATGCGTTTACTCTTGTTAATGTTAAGAAGGACTACAACAAGGTAGCGACTCCGACTGTCAATATCGCTTCCGGTTCAACTGTTGATAAAGGTCCAGAGGTTTATCTTGA
>CAMWZE010000094.1 GCA_947178685.1 uncultured Porphyromonadaceae bacterium | reverse complement strand
GTCATAATACACCTCCGGGAGTTACGTAGCTATCTCAAGCTTCACTTTCACGTCGGCTTTCCGATTAAGCTCACGGTAACGCAGTCCGATTTCCCTGATGAAATTATTGATTTTCCCTTTTTCTACAGATAGACGTCGGTTATGTGTCTCTGTTTTCCTGAACTCGAGAATATCGTTTATAAGATTTAGCAGTTGCTGTGAACTCTCGCGGATAAGGTTGAGTTTTTTCACATATTTGGCAGGCATCTCTTTGTCGCCGGCCAGATCTTCAATCGGTCCTACGATAAGACTCAGGGGAGTCCGGAGCTCATGGGTGATATTGGTGTAGAATCTAAGCCGTTCCTCATTCAGTTGTGAAAAATCCTTATTGCGCTGTTTCTCAGATTCCAGAAGAGTCTGAAGTTTGTTGCGATGGTTGAGAAATCTTACAATTCCCGTTATGGAGAGAATGAAAACTACAACATAGATGGAGATAGCCCACCAGGAGAGCCATAGGGGAGGGGCCACGTTTATGGTAAGAATCTTCTTAGGCGTACACCAATCCTCTCCTTTGAGCCTGGTTTTTACTTCAAACACATATTTCCCGGCGGGCATATTGAGGAATATAGCATGATTAGTGCCTGAAGTCTCTATCCAACGGTCGTCATATCCCACAAGCCGGTATGCGAAATCAGCTCTCTTCTGAAGTGCATGATCGCCCACGAAGAAAGAGATCTCAAAATTGTTCTGGCTATGAGAAAGATTAATCTTTTCATCTTTAAGGGAAGAGATTATGTCCTGATCCGGAATATTTCGGGCTCTGTCACCCCTCACTATGAAAGAGGTGATTTTGATATCATGTTTTTCCGTGGGAATATGAAGCACACCCGGATTGGCAATGAAAGCTCCGTTGCTCGATCCGAAGCAGAGAAGACTGTCATTGAAATTGGCGGATGCCGCGTCGAAGAAAGAGTTTAGCGGTAAGCCGGGAGAGCTTTGATATTTTCTTACATAATGAGAGACAGGATCATACACATCCAGACCATGATTGGTGCTGATCCAGAAAAGACCTTTCGAATCCTCTCTTATATCTTTCACATGGCCATCATCGATACCCTGAATCTTTTCCCATCTCGTGGGATCCGAAGTGTCGGGGAAGAAAGCCACACCCGAACGCGTGGCAGCCCAGATACACCCTTTGGAGTCAAGAAACATTGAGGTGACATCATTGGAAAAGAATCCATTGCTTTTTGAATGATTGCATATCAGCTTTCCGGAAGTATCAAACACGTCGAGCCCTTGACCGAATGTTCCGGCCCATAGCTTTCCCGATCTGTCGAATTTGATATTTCTGACCACTCTGTCAGACAGCTGGCTGTTGTATTTCTCCTCGATGGAAAGAACACCGGAGGAGAGCTGACAGCTCAGAATGCCATTCTCTGTACCAATCCACATTTTCCCATCGTGTTGGGCAAAAGAATTGACCTGTCCCTTTATGGTCGCTATTTTCCTGAATTGGTTCGAGTGGGGGGAGAAAGTCCATATTTCCTGAGAGGTGGTGCCGATCCAGAGGGTGCCCTGATCATCGAAGGTCATGGCAAACACCAGACCGTGTGACTTGCCGTTTTGCGTAGGCAGTTTTATGGTTTTAATAAGAGAGTTGTCAATGTAATTGGCGATCTCTCCGTTTCCACCCAGCCAGAGTCCGGCTCCGGGATTGTAGGCGCAGCTCCACACAGCGCTATGCCGGGCGTGGGTAGTGTCTTTGATATAGTTGATACGTTCAAAGATAAAGGGTAGATGGTCGATTACATCTACACCCGCCCGATAATTTCCGATCCAGACATTGCCGAATGTATCCTGGAATATAGATTGTGTATAGTGGCTTGAACTACCCTCTCTCGGGGAGTCAACGGGAAGATGACGGAAAGTGCAGTTCTTCATACCTGTAAAGGGGAGTGACTTCAGATCGAGAATGTTGACACCTCCTTCGGATGTGGCAAACCAGATCTCCTCATTGTTTATTTCCCTGATATCCTTTACACGGCCGTATTCAGATGAGAGAGTTGGGGTGGGGGTGGAGGTGTGGCCTACCGACTCCATCTCGGAAGTGACGGGATTCACCAGATAGGCACCCATTTCCGTGCCTATCCATACATTCTTGTTATGGTCTATACAGATGGCATAGACATTGCGACCTGTGCGGGTGGTGTCATTGTCGGTGGCGGGAGGGATATGTCGGGCGGTAAGATTAAGAGTGTCGACCACACTCAAACCCGATTCATTCTGTCCGATATAGAGCTTGCCCTGGCTGTCTACCGCCATACACCAGTATCTGGAGTGAGAAAGATTCTTTATCGTATTATGATTATATTCCTTAAACCGGCCATCCGATCCATTGAAATAGAACACACCCCTATGGTAATCCACAAACCACATGCCTCCATCGTCGGAAGGAAGGATATGAGTTACGGCTGTGAGACTGTCGAGTTGAGCGGGAGCGGCTACTATCGTTCCGGATGAATAGTCATATCTGCAAAGTCCCATTCTTTGGGTAGCTATCCAGAGAATATCCGGATCGGAGGAATCCGGGGCGATGAAGTTGAGCTCGTTTGCCGGAAGTCCGGAGTTTCCCTTTTCGAAATGTCTGAATCGGTCGCCCTCGTATCTATTGAGACCATAGTCGGTGGCGATCCATATATATCCGTGGCTGTCTTGAGTGATGGACTTCACACATCCGTCGCTCAACCCTTCGGCTACACCATAGTTTATAGTATGCCGGTTTGCGTAGGAAAAAAATATGCTCAGTAATGTCGTCAGGATGCTGAGACATCGCCGGTGGCTGATTGGTTTCATGAAATGGGGGTTAACGGGATTGTATCTACAGATTGACGGGAGAAGGTGAAATTTCTCCCTTAGCACTGCAAAGTTATTGATAAAATGGCATCCTCAACTTAAGAAATCATTCATAATTAGTATAAAATCATTCATGAAGGGGTGAATGAATGATTTTATACTAATTATGAATTGTGGATTATGTAAATGTTATCAGATGTTAATATAAATTTGCATCAGTTTTGTCATCAATCATATCCACACTTTCCGGCAGGTGGCAAAATGAGGGGAGACCGGCATCCCGGATTCCGGTCTTCCCAATCACCGGACCATAAAATGAGGGTGCGTAATGAAGGCTTGAAACGATAAAAATATAAATGAGATAACTTTTTAATTAACCAACATTCTAAACCTATGAAAAGACAACGATTCCTGTTGTGGTTGTTATTCTTCACGCTTGGAACGGTTATGATGAGTGCGCAAGGCCTCTATCAGCTGCAAGGCGTGGTGACAGATAATAGCCACGAACCGCTCATCGGAGCGACCGTAATGGTGAAAGGCACAAACAACGGTGTGGCCACCGACATCGATGGCAATTATGCCTTGATGGTAAAGAACGACGATGTTCTTGTGGTAAGTTATGTAGGCTACACCACTCAGGAGATAAAGGTAGCCGGTCAGAAGACTATCAATGTTATTCTTCTTGAGGATACCGCCAATCTTGAAGAGGTGGTGGTTGTGGGCTACGGCACGATGAAGAAGAAAGACCTTACCGGAGCTGTGACTCAGATTGACCCTGCCAAGATGGCCGACAAAAATCCCGGTACGGTCAGTGATCTCCTTAAAGGAGTGCCGGGCCTTCAGATCGGTTACAATTCATCTGCCAAAGGCGGCGGCAGCATTCAGCTCCGTGGTCAGAACTCTGTCTATACCGAAGGTAGCCATAACGCACCTCTTATAGTTGTAGACGGTATGATTTTCTATGGTGAGCTTTCGGAGATCAATCCGGATGATATCGCGCAGATCGATGTCCTGAAGGATGCTTCTTCTACTGCGGTTTACGGTGCGCGTGCGGCTTCCGGCGTTATAATAATCACAACGAAGAGAGGTAAACAGGGTAAACCGACCATCACTGTTTCCGCTAACTTCGGCTGGGATACCAAGGCTTATGCCCGTAATGCAATGAGTGAGAAGGAGATGCTCAACTATCGTGAGGAATATTTCCGTTCACTCACCTACGGTTTTGACGATAATGGCAATTATGGTGCTTACAATGCTAAAGACGGCAACGGCAATCTGCTTGCCCAACCCGGCTACTATGAGCATTACAGCAATGCCTCCAAATATGGACTCACCACTGATCAGTGGGCAGCTCTCGGCACAAATCCTGACGGAGCTTCACTCGATGAGATTTATTTCCGCCGTATATTCAACCTTAACGGCGATGTTTCCGCTGACCTTCTCACAAATTACCTTGCCGGACGTACGGTTGACTGGACAGACCTCACTTACCGCACAGGTTTCTGCCAGGACTACAATGCCGGTATGTCAGGCGCTACAGACCGTGTGAACTATTATCTGTCATTCGGGTTCCTACGTAATGAGGGTGTGCTTCAGGGTGATATGTATCGTGCATTCCGTTCCAATATCAAGGTGGAGGGAAAAATCACCAATTGGCTTTCGGTAGGCGCCAACATCAACTTCCAGGATCGCACTGAGGGCAGCCTCTCCTGTGGCGTGTCAACCGACTATTGGGATGATGATATGATCCGCAACTCTCCATATGCGAATTATCGTGATGAGGAGGGAAATCTCGTGCAGTATCCTATGGGTATGAATGAGAAGCGTGGTTACAACTACGAGTTCCAGAATCAGTATCTTAAGCTCGACAAGGGCTACACGGTATTCAACTCCATCTTCAATGTGAAGGTGTCTCTCCCCTTCAATATCAATTACACATTCAATATAGCTCCCCGTTATCAGTATTTCCACGACCGTTACTTCATGTCGGCAGATCTCCCCAACTCCAACCCGAAAGACAGAGGTGTGAACCGTGAGTGGGCTAAGAGCTTCGACTGGGCTCTCAACAACACCATCACCTGGGACTACACCATCGCTGACAAGAACCGTTTTGTGGTGACTCTCGTTCAGGAAGCTGAGGAGAATAAATATTGGCAAGACCGCATCGAGGCCCGTAATATCCTTCCCTAAGATGCTCTCGGATTCCACAATACTCAGAACGCCACTATAGCTGACAGTAAGTTCTCTACCAACGACACCCACTACACAGCCGACGCATGGATGGGCCGTCTCTTCTATTCATTCGACGACCGCTATATGTTGACTGCCACCGTACGCCGCGACGGTTACTGTGCATTCGGACAGAATAATCCTCATGCCACCTTCCCCTCTGTGGCTCTCGGCTGGACATTCACCAACGAGAAATTCATGGAAGGCACAAATGAATGGCTCAGCAATGGTAAACTCCGTCTCTCCTGGGGTAAGAACGGTAACCGTTCGCTCAAGGATCCCTACATTTCTCTTGCCAACCTCGGTTCGGGAGTCGGTGCTACCATGACTTATCTCGATAAGAATGGCAATCCCGTTTCTGAATACAAGTATCTGATGATGGACCGTCTGGCCAACCCCAATCTACAGTGGGAGAAGACCACCGCCTACAACGTCGGCCTTGACCTCGCGTTCCTCAACAACCGTCTGAGCGCGAACCTCGACTTCTATCACAAGGAGACTCACGATATGATCATGTGGATGAAGCTCCCCGGCTTCTCCGGTTTCTCCGGAATCTACACAAACATCGGCCAGGTGAACAACACCGGTGTCGAGATTGCCCTCAATTCAACCAACATCACAAACCGTGACTTCACATGGACCACATCTCTCGGTTTCTCCTATAATAAGAATAAGATCGTTCACCTGAACGGCGAGATGGAGGATGTATATGACAACGCGGGCAACGTAATAGGCAGAAAGGAGGTTGATGACACAGGTAACAAATGGTTTATCGGACAGCCTGTCAGCGTCAACTGGACATATAAGATGGATGGCATCTGGCAGCCCGAGGAAGCCGCAGAGGCAGCCCTTGTCGGTCAGCGTCCGGGCGATCCCAAGGCATATAACGCCTACACCGAAGATGATATCATTCTTGACGACGGCACCCGCGTGCCGGTCTACAATGAGAAAGACAAGGTGTTTGAAGGCACTTACAGCGCCCCCTTCTACATGAATATGCGCAATGAGTTCAAATATAAGGCATTCACTTTCGGCTTCTCAATGTATTCTTTCTTCGGCCATAAACACTATCGCACAGAGTATATGAACCATGAGAACAGCGGCAACCTCTTCGTGTATGGCTACAACAAGCGTCAGCACTCATGGTGGACTCCCGAGAACCGTAGCAATGAATTCGCTCGTTTCGAGGCTCAGCTTCCCGCCGGAGTAAGCGAGCTCGGCAAATTCTACAACAGTTCATTCCTCCGTCATGACAACGCGTCGCTCGGTTATGATCTTCCGTCCAAACTTCTCCAGAAGTCCGGAATCGAAAGGGTTCGTGTCAGCGCAAGTA
>CAMWZE010000093.1 GCA_947178685.1 uncultured Porphyromonadaceae bacterium | reverse complement strand
TTGTTAGTCGTCTCCTCGGGAATAGTTCAACTTACATTAATGAGAAAGTGTATGCTCGTTTGCTTCCACAGACCTTAACCGCACAAGTGGAAAGGTTAAACTATTCCTTTATGCCTGAAGATTTAATCTGAGGATTCTGACCTGCGGTAGCATCTAAACTAATGCCTGCAGCAGCATATAGCGGGGAGCATGACTCTGGAGTGCTCCCGAACCTCAACAGCAAGGAAGTTTCGTTGGTACGGCCGAGTACTCCGAAACCTTTTCAGGTACCTGAAAAGACACCTTGCTGTTGTCGTGTGACAACGATACGGAGACCATCCCGATGAGCATCTTTAGAATTGTCGACCTGCAATTTTTTTGATAGAATAGTTGCTGACTTTTGTACGATAAGGCGGACAATTATAGGACTAAACCGGACCCTTTACGGACAAACGCGGACATAGGTTGAAAAAATTTGGAGAGTAAGTAGCCGAAAAACTAATTTTGCATCGACCTAATTGGGGAAAGGATTATGCATATACCAAAATGTATAAACATCTATTTGGGTAAACGGCTGTATGGGTATATACCCATTCACCCGGATATCCATTCACCCATTTAGGGAAACGGATTTATGATTGATCCGATAGATATTCCGATGCTTGATTACTTCTGTGATTAGCTATTGTAACATCCCCACATCCATATAGATGGATGTATTACCGACCGCGACAGTTGTTCCGGCGTTGTGGCAAATGTTGCCGACCATTTTCAACACCATTCCTCAAATCTGAATGACTCACGCAAACAATCCTCAACATGACACACAACTCCACGCAATGCTTCTCTATCTCATCGAGAAAGTCGAGGCTCTTTCCTTTCCCGCAGAAGATGACGCCCGCATCTATGACAACAAAGCACTGATGGCTCTCCTCGGCGTAAAAGATCGCTATCTGAAACGCCTCCGCGACAACGGCCTCCTGGGCTACTCCCGTCACGGAGACAAATACTGGTACACCCAAGCCGACGTCGATAACTTCCTCGCCCGCTGCCACTTCGCCCCGTTCCTCAGTAACTTTTAAAGCAATCCCCATTATGAAAATTACTAGCCTTCGTAATGGGGATTGAAAGTGGTGTAGGCATATAAGAAATCTTAGTATACATAGTAATGATATGTGGTGCGATGATTGCGTAGATACTCTTTGGCAATCTCAGAGATTGCAGAAATACGTTGCTTTTCAAGATTATACTCTCGTTGTTTGTCCTTTTCAGCGGCGGTATAGGCTCTTGCTCTCTCTCGTTCTTCACGTGCTAATGCGGCCTTTTCATCATTACGAATCTCTATTCCCGCCTTTTTTGCTAACGCTGAGGCGTTAGATGCACAAGGACTGTCGCTATCTATTGAATCAAGAAGATGTTTCATTTCATCATACTTTTTCAGCGCATAGGCACTCTCCGCTTGCTTCATTATCATTGAGCACTCGTAATTCTGTTTTGCAGAATAGATTTTTTCAAGTGCCTCATATACTTGATGATGAATGGTCGTACTATTCGGACAAGCCCATAATAGAGCGATAGCCTCATCATATTGTCCGGATTTTCTGAGCATATTTGCCTTGTCGATTATGGCGTCAATGTGTGAAGCATAATAGTTATGAGCTTTTTGTACCGCGTCTGATATGAATTCCTGCAATCCGGATGCAGAGGGATTTAGATGCTGAATAGCGTCCATTGCTGCTTTAGTCGAATCAAGTCCTGAACCTTTTAAAGGGATGACAGTCTGACCGAACTGTAGGTTTAAGTGGGGTTGCTCAAGCCGTAATGAGAGCTCAAAATTCTTGATTTTGATTTTTCTCATGCCCGTTTCCACCGTTTCCTCAGAGATAGGAATCAGCTCTCCAACCAAATAAAGGCCCTCTTCACCTTCCGAGTGTATGCCGGCAGATTTGAGTGCCGTATTCAATCGAGCATCTAGGCTCTTGGCTATATGGCTCACATCCACGGAGCGATTGTCAATAACGGCGATGATTGGTAAATCCTGCCCAAATGAGGGTTCAAGACCCATCACAAGGATTAAGGTGATCCAAACATACCGTATATAGGACTCTTTCTTCATCTTATGAAATAGTTATGACTAGTGAATTGTTGACTACATTACGGGTGATTTTAAATCCATATTTACGGGCGAATTTTACAAATTCACGCCCAAAAGCCGCAACTGTGAAATTATTTCCCTTAGAGTCTTTCAAAGGTATTCTGACATCATCAACAATCATTTTGGTTGCGGTAGTGCCTTGAACATGGAAGTTTCCTTGAAAAGCATTTTCTTCCAGCCACATTTCAATCAGATCAGCAAGTGTGAATCCCTCATCACCAATTTCAGAATTCATGTTGTACTGTGAGCCTTCTTCAAATCCTATGGTCATGTTCAGTGATTTTCCGTTCTGAACCATATCGTTGAATTTTATCTGCATCACATTTAGGAAGTCGTCTGCGCAACTCTCGATTGCTTTGGAACCAAGTCGCCCGAAATCGTCAGTGTAAAATTTTCCGCTATCACCGACCTTGTTAGAAAGCGAGCCGCCTGTACTTATATCATAAGCCGTTATGATAACTTTGACTGCATTCCCGGAGGCTGAGCGATTAATCACCATCTCAGTATCAACATATATATCCGCACCGGAGGATGAGATAATCATGGATTTTAAGTCGGACTGCTGTTCGTCTGACATACCTGACTGAACTGAGTCTGATTTCAATTTCCCCCAAAAATCAACCGTAGTGAATCCTCTGGAATCAAAGGCTTCCTTTACCTTTGTAAGAACAATACGTTTGTCCGCGTCCTCTTCTAATACGGTGCGAATATCCTCACCCTCTTTTACATATGGTACAACCATAATTTTAGGCTGCACGGTCACTTGTTCTGCTTTAACGTGCAAGGGAGTGAAGATAGCAAAGAGAATGAATATATGTAAAAATAGATTAATTAACGTTTTCATAGACCAAATTTTCTAATGACACCGATTCTTTCAAGCTTATTTCTTAACGCTCCAATATTGACGGTTACGTCAAGAGTGATACTTTTCTGTTTGTTAGCATCCTTTCCAAATTTCCTCACTATGACAGAGCGAGTAATTTCACTCTGGTATTGTCCATTAAAAAATGGATTTAACTGCTTCTCATATTTACTAATGGCAACAGATTCCGTTTCCGGCACCATAGGAATATGCTGCTGAGAATTCGGGACACCTTCAAACATTAAAGCTTTAATGACATTAAGTTCCGCATTCCGGGATGCCGCTTTTGCATTCTTTCCGTATCCTACGACTCTGAATGTCATAGTCTCTCCGTTTGTATTTATGCAGTTTACCTGATACTGGGCAAACGAGTGTAGGCATCCAAAGATGATGAATATGATTGTTGGAAGGATAAAGCGTTTCATTTCTTGGATTGTTTGAGTTCGCAGATTATTTTCACTGCATTGTCGAAATAGGATTTAATCTGTTCCATCATCTTCTTAGGAACTTCACATTCTGAAAAGTTTGGCCCGGCGACAGTCTTGATTTTGATTTCTCCTAATACTTTATGATAAGGATGCCCGTCTAACATTTCTACGGCTTCTACTTTAAGAGAATTACCGGGCTTTACTCCTTGCTCAGAACCGGCGTTCACCAGAATCGTCTTGTTGTCCAATATTCTACTTACTGAGCAGGTAATTGGGAAGTTCGTGAGGAACCAATCTCCAATTTTATTCTGTATCGATTGCATTGCCATATTGACAGCGGCCTCCGGACTCATACATTCCTGTGAGGCTTTGCCTTGAAAACTCGTTGCCTCACTACTTAATCCGGTTGCCACATCCACTACTTTCATTTCAAAACCTACGCTGGCTTTAAATCCTCTGACAGAGCCATCGGGATTCTTCATGCGATAAACCGGAATCTTGACAATATGCCCGGTAATCATCTTTTCGGCTGCGACAGCAATGTCTTGTTCAACTCGATTCTTACTATCAAGGAATGTTTCAGATTTCTGAAGCTCAAGTTCAGAATGAATTTTATCAATACTTGTGCGATCAACTACCCTGAAACGTCTGGTATTTGTCAACATCTCCACAACCTTCTCAGTGACAAGTCCTGTATAGGGAGAATCTTCCTGACAAGAGAATTCCGCCACACCCACTACTGGTCTCGCATCAATAGATTGTTGTGGGAAGGCCGTAAGACCTCCCACAGCAATCATAAAACTGATGTAGACGGATTTCACCGCTTTAATCATAGATTGTTCTCGGATTTAAGAAGCTTGATGATCTGATCAATGGCTTTAGCCTCTTCTGCAAGAGCTTCTCCAGTAACAGGCATGATGTCAGTGGCCCATTTTACAGGCTTTGCAAGCTTGATGGCTTTCATTTTATCTGCTTTTTTCACTGCTTCAGCGGCCTTTTTACCAGAAACACCCAATTCCGCCATACCAGCGGTTTGAGTTGCAATAGTTGCGGCGAGATTGGTCCAGTCCTCGAGAGAGGGTTTTGTTACCGTTACATCCTGAACGCCATCCTTGGTCTCGCCGATTTGACGGGAGTAGAGGTTGTGAAGTTGTTCTGCGGATGCTACTGCGCCGAGGGCGGCTGTTTTGTTGCCCTCTACAAAGCCATCGATGTCACCCTCACCACAGGGGTTGGGAGCCTTGACGCAAGCCTTGGCGAGTTTTTCCACGAGTTTGTCAAGCGACGTAAAGTCTGCTGACACGGACTGCGCGTTAGCGCTGAAAGAGAAAGTAGCGAGCATAACTACCATTGCAAGAAGAATTTTCTTCATAGCTGAGATGTCAGGTGCCTCCGGACTCTCCTCATCGGCGGTTTGATAATTATACAAAAAAGCGTGAGAGCCATACTGTTGCTCGTTCCGCAAACGGAGGCTCTGGTATTGCCCATCACTGTAGAACGAGCAAACTTGCAGAAGCCTCACGCAGAATATGTGTAAATACACCAACTACCGACGCTCACGCGCCTGCTGCTGGCGGAATATACATATCCACAAGGCATCTACTGTTTGCTGCATTCCTGACAGTGATTGAAATTTACCAGATTTCCGTTTGCCAAGAAAGAGCGTCGAGTAAACGCTTCCAAAATGTCTGCCGACCCTCCCGCGTTGCCCATGACCGGGCTTCTGCGGTGCGGTCTGCGAGCGCAAAATTAGTGAAATTTCCTGAGATGAGCAAGAACTAAGACTAAATTTGAATTGATTTTGCACAGAAATGTATCTGACTATCAGAATTTATGAGTAAATTTGTATCATGGAAACGAACCACGCGAATGAAATCATACTTTATCAGCCGGATGAGGCACTGAAATTGGAAGTGCGATTGGAGCGGGAAACTGTGTGGCTTACGCAACAGCAGATAGCCGATTTGTTTGGAACTAAGCGGCCTGCAATAACGAAGCATCTCTCCAACATTTTTAAATCCGGCGAATTGGACGAAGATTCAGTACGTTCCATTTTGGAACATACTGCCGCCGATGGTAAAATTTATAAAACTCAATTTTATAACCTTGATGCCATTCTCTCTGTAGGCTATAGAGTGAATAGTAAGAATGCCACAATGTTTCGTCGGTGGGCGAATCAGATATTAAAAGAATATCTTCTGCGTGGCTATTCTATCAATCAGCGTTTGATGCAACTGGAAGATAGGATTGACAGAAGATTGTCGGAACATGACCGTCATCTGCTCCAACTTGATGAGAAGGTGGATTTCTTTGTTCGCTCCTCCATACAGCCCAAAGAGGGTGTATTTTTCAATGGTCAAATATTCGATGCATATGTGCTTGTGGCCGATCTTATCCGACAAGCGAAGAGTCGGATTGTGGTTATCGACAATTACATTGACGATTCGGTATTGGTTCAGTTGTCAAAGCGAAATGCGGGAGTAACGGTTGATATTTATGACGGTCAGATTTCAAAGCAGTTGCGTCAGGATGTTGAAAAGCATAACGAGCAGTATCCCAGCGTAACGCTCCATAAATACACCAAGGCTCACGACCGCTTCCTGATAATTGATGAGGATGTGTACCACATCGGTGCATCCTTGAAAGACCTCGGCAAGAAGCTTTTCGCCTTCTCCAAGATGGAGGTGATGACCGGCTCGGAACTGTTAGCTGGTCTCTAATACTTCATTTGTGTTTCATCTCCAAATATACTTGTTTAAAATTAGTGTTATTTGTTTAAACTGTTGAAATTCAATAGCTATTCTCTTCTTCAACGAAGAGGAGTATTAAGGCGATAATTTCGTACAATCAACTAATAATCAATGGTCAAGCAAAAGTATTTTTGTTTGGCCATTGGTATTTTATAGCCTTAGTTGGTGCGGTTTGTTTGTCCAAATTTGATGATAACCCTAATTATTGAGCTATTAATTTCGCTAAAATTCTACGCGTATAAA
>CAMWZE010000092.1 GCA_947178685.1 uncultured Porphyromonadaceae bacterium | reverse complement strand
ATATAAAACAGTTAAAATAGTAACGTATGTCACTTATAAAATACATTCCATATCAGCGGTTTAGTTCTTTCAATATTTATCCACAACACACTACCCGTAATACAGACCATCAAAATTAAGGTCATAATCTCAACAGTCTCAAGTAATTGTCGAGAATAAATTTTCTTGAGACATATATGATTAATGGTGACAAAAAGTAGATACGCTACTATTCCGCATAATGCCACATATAAATAGTCAATACACCACCCTACTACAAAGGAATAATATGAATAATAGAAAGTGAATAAGAAATAGAATACTATTATGTACATCATTCCTATTGTTCTCCTTATCCATAACGATTTATTCTTCAATAGCCGATACCTCAGTATCCGTAGAAAGCGTGTCATATTTTCTAAAGTTCGCTCCATAACAAATGATATTATATTTAATTGCAGCAATCAAATAAAAATTATAAGCACTAATGAATAATAATTATATGTTTCTCTATTCCACGCAATATGCTAGTTATGGTTAGAGAAACAAGCATTAGCAATGTCAGTATATTAAATATTAAAAGCGACCTCTTAGAAATGACCTTAAGCCAAAATAATATCTGATTTATAAAGATAAACAAGAGATAAGCAACACTATAAAAAATAAGTGATAGAAGAAAACCTATCCCTCGATCTTCTCCTATTATACAATAAGAATAATCCAAGGCTATCACAGAGTATGCAATGAATAGATATACCATACCTATTACTTTACTAAACCGGAGATTCCGGTTTAGTAATACACGATGTTTCCATATTCTAAAACATCGACCAATATTTCCTGATATTGTTTCCATATTATTTTCTATAAAGTTTACCTCCCGGATTCAACCTCATAATAGACCTAAAAGCCTCTCCGGAATCCGGCTGATTAAGACTCCTGAAAACAATAGAAAAGTAAGAATGTGGAGAGTTCGCATAGGCATAATTGTTAGGCGTGCCCAAAGTTAGGTACAAAAATAAAAAATATCCAAATTTTTGGATATGTTTTACAGCATATTATATGATTTTTTATTGCTATTCGCGGGTGAGTACGTGGGGCATAAGATTGCGGGTGACCTCTCCGAAACGTACTTTGTAGCTTTTGGCCATCGGATCATAACCCTCTACGACACCTTCGCCAAACACTCTGTGACGCACTCGGGTGCCGTTGGTCATCGGTGCTTCCACCCCTACTCCCAATTCCTCATTGAGCATCTTCACAAGTCCTTTGGTGCCCTCCAAAAGCATGGGGTCAAGTTTTCCCTCTACCCTAAGCATTCCTTCCGGCACCTCCGAGAGAAATCTCGAAGGGAATTTCAATGCTCCGTTCTCATTCATGTAACCCTCCGACTCGCACAGCCACAACATCTTCTCCGCCCGCGTGACGGCCACATACATCAACCGGCGTTCCTCCTCCTCTCCATCCTGCCGACGTTCGCGTATGGAACGGTGGTTGGGGAAGATACCCTCCGTGAGACCAACCACAAACACCTCCGGAAACTCCAGACCCTTTGACTGGTGGATGGTCATCATACGCACCCGCTCCGAATCGTTAGACCGGTCTACATTGGTATATAAGGCTATCTCCTGAAGATAAGAGATAAGGTCGGCATCCCCCTCGTCAAGACGGCCCGCTTCAAACTCCTTCATGGAATTGACAAGCTCCGTGATGTTCTCAAGGCGCTCCTCCTCCTCATCAGTGCGGTATAGATCGGAAAGACCCGACACGTTCATAAGCCAGTCGGTGATCTCCGACACCGCCATCACAGGCACCCGTGAGCGGGCCTCATCTATAAGCCGGATGAAGTTATACATGGCCGGTTTGTTGAAAGGTTTCTCATCTATGTGGCGGCGCAGAGCTTCCATAAGTGATATTCCCTCCTCCTCTGCAATCTTAGAGAGAGCTTTCATCGACACCTCTCCGAATTTCCGGGCCGGAAGATTGACAATGCGAGCAAACGACATATCGTCGGCATCTGAGGCTATAAGCCGCAGATAACTTATCACATCCTTTATCTCCTTACGTTCGAAGAAACGCACTCCTCCCCACACACTGTAGGGGATGTGACGCTTCAGAAGGGCTTGCTCAAGATGGCGCGACAGGAATGAACTGCGGTAAAGGATGGCGAAGTCGGAGTGGGTCATACCCTCCTTCACACCCTCCTCTATCCGGGCTGCCACTGCCTCCGCCTCCTCCTTCTCCGATCGGGAATGGAGATGCACCACCTGGCGTTCGTTGAGCTTGACAGTGAAGAGATCTTTCTTCACCCGATTCTTATTATGGTCGATTATATGGTTGGCCACATCGAGGATATCCGGGGTGGAGCGGTAGTTCTCGTTAAGGATAATGTCGGTGTGTGCCTTGAAATCGACAAATATCTTCGGGTTGGCACCACGCCACTCATAAATGGCCTGATCGGGATCACCCACCACAAAGAGATTGCCATGATGTTCGGTTATGGCATGAAGCAGCTTCCAATCATCGCCGGTGCAATCCTGCACCTCGTCGACCATCACATAGTTAAGCTTCTCGGTCCATTCCTTACGGGCATCGGGAAAATGTCCGAGGATATAGAGAGTGAAGTAGAGGAGATCATCATAGTCGAGAGCATACTGCTTTAGCTGAAGACGCAGATAGCGTATAGTGGCGTCGGAAGCATGAGATGAGGCACAAGGGAGAAGATGATTCTGGATATATTGTGTGGGGGCATATCCCTTGTAAGCCGCCACCTGTTTCAGGAAACGTTCGGCTGTGGTCTTACGGCGGTCTATGCCGAATTCCTGCATGGCCTGCCGTGCAAGAGTCTTGCCATCTTCCTCATCGATTATTACAAAATTTCGCGGATAGCCTATGCGGTATATCTCCTTACGGAGGAATTTGGCGCAGAAACTATGGATAGTGCAGATGAAATCGTTGACGCTGCCACGGTCTACCATCGTGGATATACGACGTTTCATCTCCTGTGCCGCCTTGTTGGTGAAGGTGAGACAGAGAATGTTGCCGGGACTGATGCCGATCTCGTTTACAATAAAAGCGTATCTGTGGGCGAGCACACGGGTCTTTCCCGAACCGGCTCCGGCCACGACACGCACACGCCCCTCAGTGGCCTCCACAGCCTGTTCCTGGCGTTTGTTAAGCTGCATGAGTGAAATTTCTCCCTATGGGTTAACCTTTTTAATTATTCTGAATAGACTTGTCGGCAGCCCCGCGCTCCGCATTGTGGGCAGCCCCACGCTCCTCAAGGAGCACAACCGCATTGGCGGCTATCCCCTCACGACGGCCGGTGAAACCGAGCCCTTCGGTGGTGGTGGCCTTAACCGACACTCTTCCACGCTCTACGTTCATCACCTCAGCCAGCTTCTCACACATCGCCTCGATGTGAGGTTTGAACTTGGGAGCTTCGGCCATTATGGTGATATCGGTGTTACCAATCTCATAGCCGCGCTCGCGCATCATGCGACACACCTCGGCAAGAAGCACCTTGCTGTCGGCACCTTTATATTTTGGATCGGTATCAGGGAAATGGTAGCCTATATCGCGCAGAGCGAGGGCGCCCAAGATGGCGTCGCAGAGCGCATGGATGGCTACATCGGCATCACTGTGGCCGAGCAGTCCGTGGGTGTGATCAAGACGAAGCCCGCATATCCAAAGCTCGCGGCCTTCCACAAGACGGTGAACGTCATAACCTTGTCCTATTCTCATAGCGTTGTCGTTTTGGTTTATCTGCGGCGTTTGCCGAGCAGGTCGTTAAGTCCATCCATATCAAATGAGAGTGTGAAACGCAGGGTCTGGTCGAGCGGTGAGCTTTGTGCGGTGGCGAGCATATAAGAGGCGTCGAGACGCACAACATTGAGCGAGAAGCCGGCTCCGAAGGTGAAATAGCTGCGGCCACCCTTCATGGCGTTCTCGTAGTTGTAGCCCATGCGGGCGAAGAACTGCTGGTTGTAGGCATATTCGCCACCTATCGACACATTGATCTCCTTCAACTCCTCAGAGAACCCGCCGGGAGCGTCAGAGAAGCTTTTGAAAATACCGGAGATGGGCGACATGGTCTCCCACTTATCCTTAGCCTCCTCGTAAGCCTCCTGTCCCTCGATAGTGTTCATGTCGAAGTCTTTCTCTCGCGGCATGGTGGGCACGAGAAGTTTGTTGAGGTCAAGACCGATGGCCAGTGTATTATAGTCGGCCAATGGGAACATGAACTGTGTGCCGAGGCGAAGGTTGGTTGGCAGATATGCGTAGTTGGCGCCATGGTCATAGCTCACCTTCGTACCGATATTCGAGATATCGAAACCCCAGGAGAACTGACACTCATTGCGTCCCACCATAGGATAAGTGACGTAGTAACCTGAAAGGTCAACTGAGAAAGCACTGGCGGCGGTGTTTGACTCTCCTGAATAAGCATCGTCATATGCGAGATCGGAAAGGATGTATCGCAACACCACTCCCATTGAGAACTTCTCAGAGAGTTTTCTGGAATAACCTAAGTCGAGGGCAAACTCATAGGGATTGATGGTCTGCACCTCGCCCATACCGCCCTCCTCGTGCATCGACACCTCGCCGAGGGAGAAGTAGCGGAAAGAGGCTGAAAGGGCCTGATTGTCGCCGCTTCCGAGCTTGTAATAGCCGGATATGTCGGCAAGGAAGATGTCGTTTACAATCTTACGGAGCCACGGTGTGTAGGAGACACCGAGGCCACCGTTGCTGTAGGCGAAGGCATATTTTGAGGGGTTCCAGAATTGAGAGTTGATATCCGGATCGGTGGCTGCACCAAGATTACCCATGCCCGAACCGCGGGCATCAGGAGTGATGCTGAGGGTAGTAACGCCGGTATTGACCGGATTGAAGTCGTTATCCTTTATATCGTTCTGCGCAGCGGCCGTAACGGCTGATGCCGATATGACCAGAAGTGTGGCTGAAATATGTCGGTAGTTGAAATTCATCTGAAAGATTAGCTGTTGGAAAAGAGAGGTAAAAGTGTAAGAAAACAGGGCGGAGAGAGGATACCTACCCACTATTTAAACAAGATTTTAACCCTTTTATTGCCTTTCGCTACCAATATAAGTATGAGGCCTATTGTGAAGTTGGTCGAAGCCACAGAAAAAGCCGCATCTCCTTCGAAAGGAAATGCAGCCGTATTATTTGAAGTTGGGTAAACTTCTTCCGGAATATTTTCGATATTGTTAGTCTACACCACGATTCTCTGTGTTGAAGATGTGGCGTAGGCGTGAGAAGATACGCTTTGACGTTGACGCGGTCGGAACCACGTTGGGCTGGTCTTTCAAGCTCTCTATGGCTGCCTTCTCAGCATCAGTTACATTCTCAGGCACATATACCATCACGTTGACAAGTAAATCGCCCTTCACATTGCTGTTCATCTGGGGCAAACCCTTGCCACGCAGACGGAGCACTTTGCCCGGCTGAGTGCCCGGAGCAATCTTCAGACGGGCCCGTCCGTCTACCGTGGGCACCTCTGCCGAACCACCGAGAGCGGCTGTCGGGAAATCAAGCATCAGGTTGTAGATGATGTCGTCGCCATCGCGGATAAGTTCGGGATCTTTCTCCTCCTGAATCACGATGAGAAGGTCGCCGTTGACACCACCGTGACGCGGTGCATTGCCCTGGCCGCGCATAGTGAGAGTCATACCGTCTTCTACACCTGCAGGGATGTGGAAGCTGACAATCTCCTCCTTCTTCTCTACGCCCGAACCATGGCAATAGGTACACTCCTCGGATATGATTTTTCCTTCACCATTACATTCAGGACATACACTCTCGCTCTCCATAGCGCCAAACATTGTCTGCTGCACACGCGAAATGTAGCCTGTGCCGTGGCATCGCGGACATGTCTTGAAGGCTGTGCCATCCTTAGCACCTGTACCTTTGCAATGAGAGCAGGCCACAAGACGTGGTATCTTCAGCTTCTTGTCGACACCGTTCATGATATCCTTGAGGGTTACTTTCACGGTGATGCGCAGGTCGGTGCCCTTGTTGACATGCTGACGAGGCTGACGTCCGGCAGCACCTCCGAAACCGCCGAAATCAGCGCCTCCGAAGCCACCCATACGACCACCGAAGATATCGCCGAAGTGGGCAAAGATATCCTCCATCGACATGCCGCCGCTGCTGTAGAAGCCACCGCCACCACCGGCACCGCCAAAGCCCTGAGGACCCATGGCATGGCCGAACTGATCGTATTTGGCCCTCTTGTCGGCATCGCTCAGCACATCGTAAGCCTCAGCCGCCTCCTTGAATTTCTCCTCGGCTTCCTTATCTCCCGGATTCTTATCGGGGTGATATTTTATGGCCATCTTTCGATAGGCCTTCTTTATCTCGTCTGCCGTGGCCCCTTTTGAGACCCCGAGCACTTCATAGTAATCTCTTTTCTCTGCCATAACTCTGATATATTGCTTTTAC
>CAMWZE010000091.1 GCA_947178685.1 uncultured Porphyromonadaceae bacterium | reverse complement strand
GGCCATGCAGGCGATGATGATTACGATTATCAGTGCCACCGCCAAGATAATCCAGGCCCGTTGTGTGCTACGGCTGGAAGCGTCGAGTTGAGTCTCATAATCATTGACGAGTATGTTAATCTTCCTGGCAAATCTTCCGGCGGTGGATGTGGGACATTTTATGGTGCCTCTGTCGGTATGGACAATGAGCATATCGGCATCCCCGAATCTGCTGGTGAAAGGGAAATAGAGAGTGATGTCCAACTCTATTTTTTGTCCGGCCACATCCTCCGGTTTCACTACAAGGGTAAATGGCTCCAAAGGTTGCATGAGAGTGCCGTAATTCTCCCATTCCACACTATAGATAGTAACCGGAGTGTTGCTGCTTTCGAGTTTAAACGCTATGCTTGTCCTGCTGTCTTCATTTGAAACCTCATAGGACAATATTTCCAGTTTCTCTTCCGTGACTTCCTTATCATTTCGGGTGGCTATAATCTTATGTCTGTTGTTGGCGTCGGAATCATTTAAGTTGTTAAGAAAAAGTGATTTGAAGGTATCGCTTGTCATACGCTTCACCAACTGTTTCTCCCTCTCCTCTATTTCAGAAATCGTCATGGCAGCTACGTCGCAGACTCCATCTTCTGCAGGGGGCGCCTCCTGCGGTTCTGTCGTAGATATATTCGATTTTTCAGTTGGAAAGATATTTATGTTGTCGAGGGAAAGACCGTGAGTTACTCTGTCTGCCTTTATAGTTGTAGGCAAACCCATCATAAGCAGTGTCCATAAGTAAATCATCAACCGATATAATCTCATGGCCTTTCGTGGAGTTGGTTTCATCGTCAAGCAGCATTAAGTCGTAGCCTTTTGCAAATTTAGGGAAATTTTTTGAATTCCACATAAAGATTCATGATGTTTGAACCAGGTAATTTACGTGAATGTATCATCATACCATGACAAATCTGCCAAATTTGCATGAATGCATCATCAATGGATCCGGTGAGCGGTGGCTTTCCTCAGTATCCCGGGATTCATCATCTTCATCTCCGTACATTCCTTCTCACAGATATTTAAAACCATGTGCAATAGCTCAATTACAAGAACTCAAATTTATTAATTTGTGGCAGATACTATCTATATGTGAGTTGAGCTGACTGTAGGGCTATACAGGATGTGCGGCCCTACAATCAGCTCTGAATCTCCTCCTTCTCCGTGAAGAATGTGCCTATAGGTCGGGAGGTATTGTAATCATTTTTATAAAATAGATGACTTTAGAAGGTTAATCAATTTTATAGAGTCATTGTCAGCTTTTTATCTTTATAGCTAATCTCAATCCTGTCGGTGTTTAACTCTGCCCTACAGAACGGATTGTCGTAGCGGTAGGTGTGGCGGAGTGGCACATTGATGTTATTTACCGTAAGGGGAGAGTCCCAGCCGAAGCCTATTGCTCCCGAGGAGGGTGAATTATACTCTATATTATCATCGTGGCACACTATTCTTGCTCCGCTTATTCCGGCTACGAACTTGTCGAAAGAACCCCAGTCATCTTTTGAGCCCATCTCGCAAAGCCATATGTTTGACGTGCCGTTGGCCACTAAATCGCAAAGTTCTCCTCTGAAATCCTCTTTTAATTCTGGCAACAGAGAGGAGAACAACGCTATATATCCTCCATTTTTGCGTCCGAAAATCCAGTTGCCTTTTTGTCTTATCTCATCCATCTCTTTTACCGGAAAATGAGCATGAGTGAAGCGGGTGTTATGGGTTTCAGGTATATTGTAGATGCACACTGCCACATTCCCATGCTGGGCGGCTCGCGGGAGAAGTTCCGTGCCGGCCCAATAGTTGGGCGACTGTCTCAGATTATTTCCTCCCGGATGATTGGTATACACCACAGCTTTTGGGCCTAAAGTGGCGATCCATGCAAGCTGTTGGTAGCCTTGACGCCCTTTCCGGTAGTCGGCGGTGGTGCTTAGAATGTAGTCGGGAGTGCGTCGGGTGATTACATTGGCTTCACTTAGGGCAAACCGGTCGCGACTTTCTGCATATCCTTTTTCCTGACGTTCCTTTTCATAAAGAGATATATACCTGTCATAGTCACGATATGGCCAGGTGTCGTAGGTCTCTGAGATGGTCTTAGACATCTCTATGGCAAGAGGATGAATGAATTCCTGCATTCCCCAGAAGAGATGGCAGTCAAGTTCTTTGTTATAGTCGATACCGTAGGATGCCGCATCTTCCACATTAAGGCTCGTTCTGAGTCTGCTCTCATAGGAGAGTAGAGAATCGGTGGCTATGGCGCGTATCACCTCCGGACAACGGTAGCTGCTTGTGGCTATCGCGACAGCCCCGGTGACCTCATCGCCTTTATAATCTCCGGTGCCAAGAGCCACATAACATAGTGGGGTAGTGGTATGAATCCCGGATAGCAGAGATGACGCATAGGTGCGGCCACTGCTGCCACAGAGATAACCGTTATATTGGTTCAGAGCCAAGTCAAACATAAGTATGTTCAGCACATTCTCAGCCTTACGCCTTATTTCGGCATCCTCTGCAAATTCAAACAGATTTACAAGAAGAAGAGCCTCAACATCATAGTAGGTGGAATGCCATTCACTGAAGCCGAATCTGAAACGATAGTCAAGCCATGGCACGAGCCGCTCCGTGGCATGGGCCATATGCTGCTCTCCTGTCATGCCGTTGGTGAAGATATCCTTTTTATAGAGTTGTCCCGCTAATAGTTCGGCGGTGTGATAGAGTGCCTGATGATTCTCTGTGTGATAGCAGCGGTAGGTGGTGTCGCGTCGGCCATCGTCCCACCAGTATTTGAAGTCGAGTATACGCTCCTTTGATCTATCCTTTACTTTCGCGGAGATGCGGTTATGATCTCTGTCAAGATACATCATTCTAAGCAGGCCATTGAGTGTGAAGTCGTTGCAGTCGTGATTGCTCTTTATTGTGGCGAGGATATCATCGAAATCCTCATCTATCATCGGCGAGCCATTGGTATAAGCCGAGAGCTGACGAAACACTCCGTATAGCCATTTGTTGCTTCCGTTCTGCTCGTAATATTCCGTTAGATTCTTAGCGCGGTCTTCAAAAGTTTTTTCCCGGCTGAAGATCAATGTATATGCTGATAAGCTTAGCAGTAGTATTAATATCTTTCTCATAGAAGAAGTCAATTGAAATAGCCGTCCCATTCGTAGGGAAACGGTATGGATTTGTAATATTGGAGTGAATGGGCCGGCGGCGGATAGTCGGATGGAATCCCTTTTCCGGCATAGCTGTCGAAAAAGAGCAAGCATCCGTCACGCCACCATTTCGCCTCCTCAAGTTGGTATCTCAGTAGTGCTGCCACCCGTTTGTGACGTTCGCTATCGATATGAGCCGACACACTGTCCCAGTTTGAAATCATGATTTCCACCTGATTGACACCTTCATTGTATTTGTGTACGATCTCATTCCAAAGAGTGCGTCCGGAACGCATCCGGTAGTCCCAGGGCAGACGATGAAACCACAACAGATATTCATCAGGACATTCGGATAAGTTATCAAATTTATCCATAATCCTTTTTCTATACTGTGTGGTGACTCCGGTGCCTCTCACCGTTCGATCTATCCCGATGCTGTCACAAGTAATCTTATGATAATCATAGGCCGACCACACCGGATCATGATGCCAGGGTTCAGGTCCGTTATGAGTGTCGTAGTTCATTATATGATTCAATCCTAACGGCATTTCATAATTCACTACTGCTTCTCGCGACATGATCATCATGTCTCTTATTGTTTCCACACTCTCATCATCTCCTGTAAAGGTGAGTCTTATCCATTCTTCTGCAATATCTTCCGGTGATTCTTCCGGATTCCAGCAGAGACGTCCGAACGAATACCAATTGGCTTGTCCGAAAGGATGTCCGGTCCAGTTTATTTCGGAGCCGATGTTGGGCACTCCCGCTATAGCGGAGATTTTTCCGTCTCTAAGCACATCGGCTACAGTTTTTCCCTCGCCGTCGGTGTCGGAGAGCAACACTTCCGAGAATAATTTGCCAAGATACACGAGATGGCCGGCATGTCCGAGGTTCTCTTGGGTAATCTGAAATTCCATCCCTACAGAAGTGTGGTCCATCCCTCCGAACAATGGATGAAACGGCTCCCGTGGCTGGAAGTCGACAGCACCGTTCTTGACCTGGAGCACCACATTATCTTTAAACTGTCCGTCAAGAGGATAGAACTCTTCGTAGGAGCTCGCCACCCGATCGCGACGATGATCGTTGTGATAAACAAATGCCCGCCAGAACACAACACCTCCGTGAGGCTCAAGTGCTTCTGCAAGCATATTGGCTCCCTGAGCATGTGTCTGTCCGTAATCTTGAGGTCCGGGCTGTCCTTCAGAATTGGCTTTTACAAGAAACCCCCCGAAATCAGGTATAAGAGCATAGATCTCATCTGCTTTCTTCTTCCACCATGCAGCCACCTCTTTGTCGGATGGGTCGGCTGTGGGCAGATTACCAATCTCAATCGGTGCGGAGAACTTGGCTGTGAGATATACTTTTATTCCGTAGGGACGCCAGGCATCGGCAAGCCGCTTTAGTCGCACCAACCATACTCTGTCAAGGCTCCGGGCACTCGCATTCACATTGTTGACCACCACACCGTTGATTCCGATGGAGGCATTCGCACGTGCATAATCAATGAGGCGTGGATCAGTGTCATATGCCAGACGCTCCCAATTCCAAAGACTATAGCCCGCATAGCCGCGCTCTATGGTGCCGTTGAGATTATCCCAATGATTAAGCACACGGAGGCTTATCTCAGGTTGTTGATGTCTGTTCTGATTGTCGAGACGTTTCCCCGTCTGCATATCTCTCAGAAGCATAAACACTCCATATAGTGCTCCCACCGGGCTGTCTCCTCTTATCTCGGTGGCTGAACCATAGGCTTTCGGTTGCGATGAGATGGTAAAACCCTCACCTGTGGACCCACAACTTATGATAAGCCGGGCATTCTTCTTCAAAGGTACATATTCAGGAGTTTTCCCTATTGCAGATGACACGGCTCGATCCAGCTCATCCTTTATTACCTCGCCGGTAGAGCCCATATCACCTTGAATATAAACTTTGGAGAATATCGAATCGTAATGAGATTTCAGTGTTTCATTGCTCACCTCCCTGTAGCGGAGCCAAAGATCATAACCATTCTCAGCCATGACCTGTTGGCCCGCAAGAGTGACGATGAGAAGTACTAATAGCCGGAAATACTTATTCATCAGTCAATCATCGCTGTGGCACACCATATTATAGGTGCCTGTCCATGCATATTCCCCGGCAGTGTACGACGGTTTATATAGAAATCACGATCGTTGGTGCGGTTTGTGCCCTCACAAACTCCATCTATATCACCATCCGAATTTATATGGCTCACGAGTCCTCTCCATCCTTTCTCGATTATTGGCATATATTTCGTTGCAGGTAGCCAGCCGTTTTTGACACCTGCAATCATGGCGTAGATAAACATGGCTGAGCCGGAGGTCTCGCTCCACACTGTGGGGTCGTCTACAAGTTGGGCCCAGAGTCCGTCGTTTTTCTGATAGCCGGCCAATGTATCCATCATCTTACGATATGATTTCAATATCGATTCTCTGTCGGGGTTATCCTGTGGAAGTAGCGAGAGCAACTCAGTCATTCCGGCGGCCATCCATCCGTTGCCGCGACACCAATGAAACGGTGCGTCTTCAGCATGATAGAAAAGTCCGTTGTCGCATTGTATCTTATCAAGATAATCCACCATCTCATGTGCAGCACGGTTTATATACTTCGTATCTCCCGTGGCCCTGTAGGCCTGACCCTGCAAAGCAGAGATCATAAACATATCGTCGATCCAGTATCTTGTCTGCCAGGATAGTCCCTTGTCAAGATATCCCCGGGCCTCTGCCAGTCTCTTTTCATCCTTTGTGGCCGGAAGGCTCCATTGTGCATCGGCATACCATTTCCCCATGCTATGATACAGCGGATGTCTCTTGAGAATATAAAGTTGCAATGGAATTGTGCCGAACACGCTGTGGTCTACATGGTCGGGAAGTGGCTGGAGGGAACGTTCCTCCCCGACAATGGGGAAGAAACGTTTCTCAAGCTGATTAATCAGCAGGGTGTCACCTCTCTTTTCTGCATATCTTAAAGCTCCTAACCATGCGCATGTCTCGGGATAAGTAATCTCACGGGTGGGCTGTGGATTGGCGTCAAAATTGGGATGCGGGGTTTCCACAAATCTTTTGCACACCTTATCTCCCACCTTTATGGGATCCAGCTCTCCTTTGAATCCGGCAAAGATATTATTGCCGAGCATCGACACCGGAATCATAAGGAGAGAAAAAAAGGTCAATAATAATTTCATCAGATGGAATATTATCTAAATTTTATACTTACTTGATTATAATTATGATAGTTTCTGATTACCAGCCGGGATTCTGAGGATAAGGGGTGCCTGTGGTGACACGGTCAATCA
>CAMWZE010000090.1 GCA_947178685.1 uncultured Porphyromonadaceae bacterium | reverse complement strand
TTAATATAACTGTAGACGGTATTCCTTCTGGGGTCAGCTACGCCGTCGCCACATGAATTTTCTCCCTTTCTTTTAGGGGGCTTCGGGTGAGGTGAGCTCTATGCGGAAGGTGGTGCCCTTGCCTAATTCGGAGTCTTTCACGAATATACGTCCTCCATGATATTCTTCGATTATGCGCTTCACAAGGGTCAGTCCGAGTCCCCATCCCCGCTTCTTAGTTGTGAAGCCCGGGGAGAATACATTCTTAAAGTTCTTGCGGGCGATTCCTTTGCCGGTGTCAGTTACCTCAATCCATACGCGGTCCTTGTCGCGTCCGGTAGTGACAGTGATAGACCCTTCTCCCCCCATAGCGTCGACGGCATTTTTTGTAAGGTTTTCCATAACCCATTCAAACAGAGAGGGGGAAAGCATAACGCCGTGATCGTCGGTTGAGAAGTGAAGATGGAAAGAGACCTTGCCGGAGACACGGCTCTTCATGTATTCGAGCGACCGGCCTACGGTTTCATTGAGATATTCGAGCTGAAGCTCGGGTATGGAGCCTATCTTTGAGAAACGGTTTGCAATCGTGGAGAGACGGTGCACATCCTTGTCGATTTCATCGGTGACCTCCGGAGCCACTCCCGAGGCAGTGAGATATTCGTTCCATGCCATAAGCGATGAGATTGGTGTGCCCAGCTGATGTGCTGTCTCCTTGGAGAGTCCGGCCCATACGCGATTCTGTTCAGCCTTCTTTGTGTATACCACAGCCACATATATGATCACCACAAGGATAATCATTACAATAAGTTGTATATAGGGATAGAGACTGAGACGCTTGAGCAGGATCGAATCTTCATAGTATATATATTGATAGGCATTGTAATAGATCTCCACCCGGATAAAATGGGGATCTGTGTCGGCCAACTCACGCAATGGGCGGCCTTTGCCGGCATCGCGCAAGCGTTTGGTAAGATAATTGCGGTTGCGGGGAGAAAGCTCCTCGAAGGCTTGCAGTTCGTGGTCGGTCTTGTCGGGCAGTATGAAATTCCGGTAATCCACAATATTATAGGAGGAGTCGGCCACGAGCACAGGGATGGAATTGTTTTGACTGATAATTGCGAGCAGGAACTCGAAGTCGGAATCGATATTCGACTTAGCGAGACGTTCGGTAGCGCTGGCCCAGATGTTCATTCTCTCACGTTCCTGCTGTGCGAGCTCTTTCACCAGACTATTGCTTACAAGCAGAAAGGCAATAACGGCTATTGCCGAAATTGCCAGAAAGATTATCTTGCCGGTGCGCTGACGCTCATAGATACCCATTTGTCGGAAGAGTTTGTTGGTCTATTGTTATATTCCCGATGATTAAAGGACTATGCGGTCATGGTTTTCCGCACGCACTGATTCAAGAATGAATCGGGCCACAGAGTCGGAGGTGTTCGGCCCGATCACAATATCGGCGGCCTCTTTCACCTCTGCCACGGCATTTTCCACTGCTACAGCCACGTCGGCCTCACGCATCATTGGAAGATCGTTGATGTTGTCGCCAAACACCACCACTCGGTCGGCACCGGTCATTCTCCGCAACCTGCGCAGGGCGTTGGCCTTGGAGGCAGCGGCAGAGAACACCTCAAGTATCCCCATGTCGGGACCATACATATCATGATAGTAGATGGGATTGCATCCCTCTATATGCCTTATCTCCTTATAGGCGTGTTCGGTGTGTCCATTTGGCTGCATGGCGTAGAAAAGCACCACATGTTCAAGCGGTTCCGGAAGCTCCGATGTGCCTCCTTCGGGAATATGAAACACCTTGTATCGGCTGTCGTCACGCTGTGATATGAATTCCTTCTCCGTATCGCTCAAAGGACCATAATGATAGATGTCGATCACTCCGCCTGTTAAAGTATAAATGAATGTGGGAAGCTGATTCTTACGGAAACAATGCATAACTTGCATGGCCGTGTCGGTGGGAATCGTCACAACATCGGCATAGCTTTGTGTAGACGGATTCCACATGGCACTCCCTGTCATAACTATGAAGGGCAGGCGAGTGTGGATATCGTGGAGAAGATTCGCCACGGTGGAGGGGGTGCGGGCGGTAGCTACACTGAAAAGGGCCCCATCCGCTATGGCTTCGTTGAGCATCGCGGCTGAGGCCTGTGATATTTTGGAATCGGCGCCCAGAAGGGTGCCGTCAAGATCGCTTACGTAAAGGGTGGTTGCCATTGAATGGGTTATTTTTTTCTGATTTTTATATCTTCCCATTCCACGTCGCTCACTTGGCTTTCGTGGTAGACGGTATCTCTGCGCCTGTCACTGTCAACTCCAATGGTGGTTTCGGAATAATCGATTGTCTCCGTGAATTCCACATCCACGGCATATTCCTTGGGAATAAGTGGTTCGTCGGTATGGGTATAGCTATATCTCCTTCGGCGAGATGATCCGTAGGAACGGCTGCCTGTGCTGTTATAGGCTGAGGCACGGCCTGATGAACTGTCGGCCTGAGCGTTCTCGCGGGCTTTCTGTTGGCGGCGAGCCTCTCTTGATCCGGGACGCGGGGGCATTCCGGTGGCCTTACGTAAATAATCTTCCGTGCGCCTGGCCATGAATCCGGCCAGCCATCGTTTTATCCGCTATCCAAATATGAGCCAGATAAGGAAGAGGATTATCAGAAATATTATAAAGTGCATTATTTAGTATACTTATGAAAAAAAGGTGAATTGAATTAATCTCTGTCAGGCTTTATCCTGCATGCAGAGGGAGAGAAGCACATAGAAGACTATGAGCCAGAGCAGACCTGCCACTCCGAAGGTAAAGCAACACACGGCTGTGGCTATCACAAGGAGCAGTCGCGGGAAATTCTCCTTAAGACTGAGACTCTTGAATTTCAGGGAGAACATCTTGAATCCGGAGTTCATGAGCCAACATTCAATCAGAAGAATGGGTAAGAACCAATACCATGCGGAGATGAAGCTGACACCGTTCTGAGCGAAAAGGGCAGAGAAGCCTATCCAGAATATGGCGTTGGCCGGTATGGGAAGGCCTATGAAAGTGGTGGCTTGTCGGGTGTCGAGGTTGAACCTGGCGAGACGTATGGCTCCGGCCACAGGTATCAGCAATGCGGTCCATGCCACCCATGGGTCAATGCCATGTTCAAGGATGAGATTGAGGATAATGACGGCGGGGGCCACTCCGAAAGTGACGAGGTCACAAAGAGAGTCGAGCTCCTTGCCCAATTCGGAATAGGCGTGCAATGCACGGGCTGCGAAGCCGTCAAGAAAGTCGGCCACCGCGCCGATGGCTATGAATATGAATGCCCATTGATAGGCCATCATGCCCCACATAGGGGTTGTGCCGCGCGATCCGGCTATGATGGCCATGCAGCCTGCAAGAATATTGATGCAGGTGATAGAATTCGGAATATTTCGTTTTATAGGATTCATCGCTGTTTGTGTTTTTGAGTGAAGACGTCACTGCTTTGAAGCAAGACGTGCCACAGGTGTAACGCCTCCCTTCACGATTTGTTTCATTTCAACGAGAATTTCGCAATCCAGAGGTAGATATATGTCGACCCTTGAACCGAATTTTATGAACCCGAGATGATTGTCAATATCCGCTTTATGTCCCCGGCGTGCATAGGTTACGATGCGTCGGGCCATGGCGCCGGCTATCTGACGCACGGTGATACGGTGGCCGTAAGTGACGATTCCTATGGTGCTGCGTTCGTTATCGGTGCTTGCTTTCGGGAGATAGGCCGATAGGAAACGGCCTCGGTGATGACGCACATATTCCACCTCCCCATCTACGGGATACCAGTTGGCATGGACATTAAGCGGCGACATGAAAACAGAAAGCATAATAGCATCTGATTTCAGATATTCCGGCTCATACACTTTCTCTATTGCCACGATCTTGCCGTCGACGGAACTTACCACCATGTCGCGACGCGGCCCCTTGTAGTTACGCTTGGGGCAACGAAAGAAGTTGAACACAAAAATATATATCACCGCCGATATGGTGGTGAATATGGCCGGCAAAACTACGGGGGGCATAAACAGCCACACCGGGATGTTGAGGGCGGCGAGTACGATGAAGAGGAGAATGAGGATATTTGTGCCTTCGCGGTGGATTTTCACGTCTTAAATATATTTCAGCGTCGGGGAGTCTGCTCGGCTCCCGAAAAAATAATGGTGATTGATTAAGAGAGGCATACATAGTTCCCTCACATCAAAGTTTGGAAACAGCCGATAATTGGAGTATTGCCCGCTTCAGTTGCAAAATTAAGGTTTTTCTTAGTATCTCACAAATTTTTTGTAACTTTACCGCACCATTACGCACCATTTTCAACTTGTAACTACCGAATATGGCACAAAGACAAGCTTTATTAGTAGTAAATCCAGTGGCGGGGACACGCTCGAAGCGTGGCCTCTGCGAGACAGTTATTGAGCGGCTGGCCGCACAAGGTATGGCCGTGGAATCCGTGATGACAGAGGGCCGCGGGCACGCCTCTGAACTTGCGGCGCGGGCCGTTCGTGACGGTCTTGACATGGTGATCGCCGCAGGTGGCGACGGCACGGTCAACGAGGTGGCCAATACACTATCCAACACTGTGGTGCCTTTAGGAATTATCCCTTTGGGGTCGGGCAACGGTCTGGCTCGCTCGCTTGGTATCCCGCAGGATGTGGGGGAGGCCCTTAATATAATTGAGCAGGGACATGTTATGAGGTGCGACCGCGGGATGGTGAACGGACTGCCATTCTATTGCACGTTTGGAGTCGGCTTCGATGCTGCTGTGAGCGAGAAGTTCGCCGGCATGAAGAGACGCGGGCGTTCCACGTACGTGCGCAGTGTGTTGCAGGAATTCATCAATTACAAGAGTGAGCCTTACGCCATATCGATCAACGGCAGTGTCATAACCGAGCGGGCCTTCCTGATAGCAGTGGCCAATGCATCGCAGTATGGCAACAATGCTTATATAGCTCCGCATGCGAAGCTTTCCGATGGACTTCTTGATCTTATAGTCATACATGACGGGTCGCCCCTTTCGGCTGTGAAGATGGGAGTTGACCTACTTACCGGTTTCCTCGACCGTAATACACGCATAGAGAGTTTCAGGATAAGTGCGGCTACCATAACGCGCCTTAATGCCGGTCCGGCACATCTTGACGGCGAGCCCCTCACTCTTGGCACCCATCTCGACGTGAAATGTAATGCCTCGGCGCTGACAGTGTTCTCTCCGGAGAAAGAGACCGATTTCAAGCCGATCCTCTCGCCGTTGATGGCGATGTTCCAGGATCTGCGTTATGATATGCTCGCCAAACTGAAACCTTAGACGGGTTAAATCTCAATGATTATCTCTCCGGCCCAGATATTATCGATCTGAATACCACCTTTGATGAAGTTGGTGAGCATTTTCCCTTTTACGGTCGTGATATGGCCTCGTTGCATGGGGAAGGTAATTCCCGGTGTCTGCGACACGATGGCTTTTGCAGAGTTGAACACCGTCACTGTGACAGTGTGCATATATTCTCCGGGAGGATTGAAAAGCCAGTCGGACCCTATGCTCATCTCAATGCCGGGGAATGTGAGTATGGTGAGCGGAGATGAGAAACTCCGGCCATTCACCGGATCCATGGCCTCGCCGTCAAGGAGAGAGAATCCTCCGGGAATTTCGGAATTATACTCCACAGTAACCTGATATTTCTCGCCATGCCGGCGCACCTCCTCAGTCTCCTGCAGGAATTCCTGATAGTCGTCGGCTATCAGTCGGAAACGAGCCATGGGAGTTGTGAGCGTTATTTCCTGTTCTACCTTGCTGTCCCATTCTCCTGCGAGATGACGTAGGTCGATCTCTTGTATGGCCGTTACACAAGTGCGCCGGTCTGACTCCTCCCCACGCTGTGCCAGTTCCTTTATCAGAGATGTGTTTGATATATCATACCCCAATGGTTGAAGGGTGGTGGGATCGAGGCAGTCTGCCCACAATGCGGCTATATAGGAGTCAGCCTTAAGCTTGAAGGGTAGCTCAAGCCTGTAAGATCCTTCAACTATCTCCTCCGGCATGGCTACTGTGGAGAAAGAGTGTCGTTTGCCGGAGCTCTCTTTAATCTCTGCATATATGCGCCTGGGCCATCGGTCGGCCCGTGTGTCGTGTAAGAACTGATATCCCTTAGTTTCTTGAAAGATGAAGTCTTTTCCGGCCCACTCTTCATCAAGCCGAAGCAGAAGAGTAGCCTCGATCTCTGTGGGATCGATCGCCCCTTCAGGCGAGGGATAGGTGTGGATACACCCGGTCAGCCCTATCCAAACAATAAAGGCCGGCACGTATGATATATGTTTAAACAACGGCATGATTCAGGGATGATTCATCATTCATAATTCATAATGCATAATGCAGAATGCATAATTCAGGGATAATTCATAATGCTCAATGCATAATTCAGAATGCATAATTCAGGGTTAATTCCTTGTGCATTGTGCATTATGCATTATGCATTG